>NZ_JBIVMF010000010.1:0-172288 GCF_044752945.1 Streptomyces sp. NPDC088554
CACGAACTGACGGCGGGACTGGATCTGTCGGCGTTCGTGCTCTATTCCTCCCTCGCGGGTGTTGTGGGCGGTCCGGGGCAGGGCAGCTACGCGGCAGGCAACACCTTCCTCGACGCGCTCGCCCACACCCGTCGCTCCCAGGGACTCCCCGGCCTCTCGCTGGCCTGGGGCCCCTGGGAGAGTGAGGCCGGCGGTATGTTCAGCCGCCTCACCGAGGCCGATGTACGGCGGGCGGAACGTGGTGGCCTGCTTCCGATGACCGCCGAACGCGGCCTGGAACTGTTCGACCGCGCACTCGAAGCGGACGCGGCGCTCCTGGTCCCGGCCCGCTGGGACCTGCCCGCGCTGCGCGGTGCCGGTGACGGCGTACCGGAGCTGATCCGCACCCTGGTCCCGGCGTCGGCGGGTGTACGGCGCCGGACGGCAGCCGCCGCTGCCGATGCAGCCACCGGCGAACAGGAGCTGCGCCGACGTCTCGCCACGCTTCCGCCTGCGGTGCGGGAGCGCGAGCTGTTGACGTTGGTGCGCGGGCACGCGGCGGCCGTCCTCGGCCACGACGGCGACAACGAGGAAGTGGAGGCTCAACAGCCTTTCAAGAGCCTGGGTTTCGACTCGCTCATCGCGGTGGAACTCCGTAACCGTCTCGTTCAGGTGACCGGCCTGCGGCTGCCCGCGACCCTGGTCTTCGACCACGCGACCCCGGCCGCACTCGCAGGGCACCTCGCCGAACGCCTCCTCCCCGCCGACCGTACAGGCAGCACGGACCGGACAGATGACACCGACCGTGCAGGCAGCACCGACCGTACGGACAGCGCCCACCGAACAGCGGACGATCCGGTGGCAATCGTCGGCATGGCCTGTCGCTTCCCCGGTGGGATCAACTCCCCGAAAGATCTCTGGGAGTTGGTGCTCGGCGGCGGCGACGCGGTCGGCACTCTTCCGTTGGACCGGGGCTGGGACACGGCGGCGGCGGGCGGCGCGGCCGGTGGTGGATTCCTTTACGACGCAGGGGAGTTCGACGCCGACTTCTTCGGCATCTCCCCGCGCGAGGCGCTGGCGATGGACCCGCAGCAGCGGCTCCTCCTCGAAACGGCGTGGGAGACCTTCGAGCGGGCGGGCATCGACCCGGCGGCGTTGCGCGGCAGCCGGACCGGTGTGTTCGTCGGCGCGACCGGCAGTGGGTACGGCTCGGGGCTCGGAGAGATCCCGGAGGAGATCGAGGGGCACTTGCTGACCGGCAGCGCGACCAGTGTGCTCAGCGGGCGCCTGTCGTACACCTTCGGCTTCGAGGGGCCTGCGGTGACCCTCGATACCGCCTGTTCCTCCTCCCTGGTCGCCCTCCACTGGGCGGTGCGGGCGCTGCGGTCCGGTGAGTGCGGTCTCGCGCTCGCGGGCGGTGTGTCCGTCATGTGCAGCCCGATGCTGCTGGCCGAGTTCTCCCGGCAGAGCGGTCTTGCCGGCAATGGGCGCTGCAAGGCGTTCTCCGCCGACGCGGACGGTACGGCGATGTCGGAGGGGGCCGGTCTGCTGCTGGTGGAGCGGCTCTCGGACGCGGTACGCAACGGGCACCGGATCCTCGCGGTCGTCCGTGGCTCGGCTGTCAACCAGGATGGTGCTTCCAACGGGCTCACCGCCCCCAACGGCCTCTCCCAGGGGCGGGTCATCGGACAGGCCCTGGCCGATGCCGGGCTGGCCACGGGCGATGTGGATCTGGTCGAGGGCCACGGCACGGGCACCCGGCTCGGTGACCCGATCGAGGCCAACGCCCTGCTGGAGACCTACGGCCAAGGGCGGCCCGAGGATCGGCCGCTCCTGCTCGGTTCGGTCAAGTCCAACATCGGCCACACGCAGGCGGCGGCCGGTGTCGCGGGCATCATCAAGACCGTGCAGGCCCTGCGGGCGGGGGTCCTGCCCAGGACGCTCCATGTCACCGAGCCCACGTCCGAGGCCGACTGGTCGACGGGCGCGGTGGAACTCCTCACCGAACGGCGCGACTGGCCCCGGACCGGGCGGCCGCGCCGGGCGGCGGTCTCCGCGTTCGGTATCAGTGGCACCAACGCCCATGTGATCCTCGAACAGTACCCGGAGACGGCGCCCACGGCCCCCGCTCCCACCGGGGCTGCGCATCCCCTGGGCGCTCCCGTCCTGCCCTGGGCGGTCTCCGCGAAGTCCCGCGACGGGCTGCGGGCCCAGGCGGAGCGGCTGCTCGGCCATCTGGCGGGCGACCCCGAGGCGACCCACGAGCAGGTCGGTCACGCCCTGGCCACCACTCGTACCGCGCTCCCCGAGCGGGCTGTACTCCTCGCCGCCGACCGGGTGGAGGCGCTGCCCGCGCTGCGTGCCCTCGCGGCGGGGGAGGAGGCGCCCACCCTGGTGACGGGCACCGCCTCGGTCGACGGGCCGCTCGCCTTCGTCTTCCCCGGGCAGGGCACGCAGTGGGCCGGTATGGGTGCCGAACTCCTGCGTACGGCACCGGACTTCGCCGAACGTATGGCGGCCTGCGCCGCCGCCCTCGACCCGCTCACCGGCTGGTCCCTGCTCGCTGTGGTACGACAGGAGGAGGGCGCCCCGGAGCTGGACCGGGCCGATGTCGTCCAGCCGGTCTCCTGGGCCGTGATGGTCTCCCTCGCCGAGCTGTGGGCCGCTCATGGTGTGGTCCCGGACGCGGTGATCGGACACTCCCAGGGCGAGATCGCGGCGGCCTGTGTGGCCGGGGCGCTCTCCCTGGAGGACGCGGCCCGGGTGGTCGCGCTGCGCAGCCGGGCCATCGCCCGGGAACTCTCCGGTGCCGGCGGAATGCTCTCCGTCGCCGCCCCGCTCGCCACCGTCGAGACCCTGGTCGCCCGGATCGGGGAGGACCGTCCCGAGTGGGCCGGACACATCGAGGTCGCCGCTGTCAACGGACCCGACGCCGTGGTGCTGAGCGGTGTGCCGGCGGCACTGGACCTCCTGCTCGCCCAGGTGGAACGACAGGGGGTACGGGCCCGGCGCATCGCTGTCGACTACGCTTCCCACTCCGCCCAGGTGGAGCGGGTCGGGGAGACCCTGGCGACGGAGCTCGCGGGCCTGGACCCGCGCGTCTCGCGGATCCCGTTCTACTCCACCGTCGACAACACCTGGGCGGACACCACGCAGCTGACCGGCGCCTACTGGTACCGCAATCTGCGGCAGCGGGTACGGTTCGAGGAGGGCGTACGGGCGCTGGTGGACCAGGGCTACCGGGCCTTCGTGGAGGTCAGCGCCCACCCGGTGCTGACCATGAGCGTCCAGGACACCCTGGAGGCGGTGACCCGGCAGCCCTGCCTGGTCACCGGCACCCTGCGCCGCTCCGAGGGCGGCCCGCGCCGGTTCCTGACCTCGTTGGCCGAGGCGTACGTCAAGGGTGTCCCGGTCTCCTGGGCGGGCCTGTTCCCGGGCGGCGCCCCGGCGGTGGAACTGCCGACCTACGCCTTCCAGCGGCGCCGCTACTGGCTCGACGCGCCCGCCTCACCCCGGACCGGGGGCCCGGACGGCCGGCGCTACCGGGTGGTGTGGAAGCCGCTCCCCGAACCGGCCGTACCCGCCCCCGCGCTCACCGGCAGCTGGCTGCTGGTCGGCGACGGGATACCCGCCGAACTGCCGGAAGCACTGGAAGCACACGGCGCGCGTACGGTCCTGGCGAGTGTCCAGGACGTGACGGCCGGGGCGGCGCCGCTCGACGGTGTGACGGGCGTGGTCTGTCTGCCCGGGAACGTCACCGAGGCGACGGCCGTGTTCCAGGGCCTGGCCTCGGCCGGTCTCGGCACCGCCCGGATCTGGGCGCTGACCCGGGAGGCCGTCCGGGTGTCCGGCGCCGAGAGCGTGGATCCGGCCGCCGCCGCGATCTGGGGCTGGGGCCGGGTCGCCGCGCTCGAACACCCCAGCCGCTGGGGCGGTTTGCTCGACATCCCGCGGGTTTGGGATGCCAGGACCATCCCCCGAGTGGCCGCGACCCTGGCCGGGGCGACCGGTGAGGACCAGACCGCTGTCCGCACGGCGGGCCGCTACGGACGCCGCATGATCCCCGCCCCCGCTCCCGCCCCGGCCACCGGAACGCCCGGGGAGTGGCGGCCGGAGACGGCGGGCACGGCCCTGATCACCGGCGGCACCGGCGGTCTCGGCGCCCATGTGGCCCGCTGGCTCGCCGCACAGGGCGCCGGACATCTGCTCCTGGTCTCCCGGCGCGGCCCCGACGCCCCCGGAGCCGACGAACTCCGCTGTGAGCTACAGGAGTTGGGTGCCAGGGTGACGATCACGGCATGTGATGTCGCCGACCGGCAGGCAGTCGCCGGCCTCCTGGGCGGCATCCCGGCGGAGTACCCGTTGAGCAGTGTGTTCCACACGGCGGGCATCCTGGACAACAGCCCGATCACCGAACTGACCCCGGGCCGGATCGACGCGCTCTTCGCGCCGAAGGCCGACGCGGCGGTCCATCTACATGAATTGACGATCCATCAGGAACTCTCCGCGTTCGTGCTGTTCTCCTCCGGCGCGGGCATCTGGGGCAGCGCGGGCCAGGCCGGTTACGCGGCGGCCAACGCCTTCCTCGACGCCCTCGCCGAACACCGCCGCGCCCAGGGCCTGACGGCCACCGCCATCGCCTGGGGCGCCTGGGACGCGGACGGTATGGCGGCCGACCCCGAGGTCGCCGGCCGGCTGCGCCGCCGGGGCGTCACCGCGATGCCGCCGGGGCGGGGCATCGAGGAGCTGCGGCGGGCGCTGGACCTGGACGACACGACGGTCACTGTCGCGGACATCGACTGGACCCGGTTCGCGCAGACCTTCACCGTGACCCGGCCCAGCCCTCTGCTGGACGAGCTGGCGGAGGTACGCCGGGCCCTGGCCCCCGAAGCCGCGGACCGGGCGGTGCCGGGCGCGGACGGCGAGGAGTTCCGGCGCACCCTGGCCGTGCTGTCGGCGGCCGAGCGCTACGACCGGCTGCTGGAGCTGGTACGTACCCAGGCGGCCCGGGTGCTCGGCCACGGGTCGGCGGCGGCCGTCGACCCGGACCGCGCCTTCAAGGAACTGGGCTTCGACTCGCTGACGGCGGTGGAGTTCCGTAACCGTCTCAACGAGGCCACCGGCTGCCGCTTCCCCACCACCCTTGTCTTCGACCACCCGGCACCCGCCGCGCTGGCCCAGTGGATCGACGGCGAACTGTCGGCGGACGGGATGCCGGCGGCGCGTACGGCGGGTCAGGAACTGGCCCGGCTGGAGGCAGCGCTCGACACCCTCGACCCGGAGGGCGGCGAGGGCCTGCGGATCGCCGTACGGCTCCAGACCCTGCTGGGCAAGTGGCAGGAGCGGACGGGCGGAGCGCGGGATGCCGCCGCCACCGCCCTGGAGTCGGCCACCAACGACGAACTCTTCGACCTGGTCGACAACGACCTCGGAATCTCCTGAACGGTGAGGCACGGAATGGCTGAGGAAGAGAAACTCCGGAGTTATCTCCAGCGTGTCATCGCCGATCTCCAGAAGACTCGGCAGCAGCTCCAGGAGGCCCGGTCCGCCGACCGGGAACCGATCGCCGTCGTCGGCATGGCGTGCCGGTTCCCCGGCGGTGTCCGGTCGCCCGAGGACCTGTGGGACGTCGTACGCCAGGGCCGGGACGTGCTGACGGGGTTCCCCGACGACCGGGGCTGGGACACCGATGCCCTCCTCGGCGGAGACGGCGGAGACGGTGAGGCCGGGCCCCCGAGGGCTGTTGACAGCGCCGTGGGCGGATTCCTGTACGACGTCGCCGACTTCGACGCGGGCTTCTTCGGGATCTCCCCGCGCGAGGCGCTGGCGATGGACCCGCAGCAGCGGCTGCTGTTGGAGACCGCCTGGGAGACCTTCGAACGCGCGGGCATCGACCCGGCCGGGCTGAAGGGCAGCCGGACCGGGGTCTTCGTCGGCGCGGCGGCCTCCGGGTACGGCGTCGGCTGGTCCCAGGTGCCCGAGGAGCTGGCGGGCCACCTGCTCTCCGGTGGTGCGAGCAGTGTGCTCTCCGGTCGGCTGTCGTATGTGTACGGCCTCGAAGGCCCCGCGATGACTGTGGACACGGCCTGTTCCTCCTCCCTGGTCGCGCTCCACGCGGCGGTCCAGGCGCTGAGGGCGGGCGAGTGCTCGCTCGCGCTGGTCGGCGGGGTCTGCGTGATGTGCGGTCCCGGCACCTTCGTCGAGTTCTCCCGGCAGGGCGGTCTGGCCTCCGACGGCCGCTGCAAGTCGTTCTCGGCGGACGCGGACGGTACCGGTTGGGGCGAAGGAGTCGGGATGCTCCTGGTGGAGCGGCTCTCCGACGCGGAACGCAACGGTCACCGGGTGCTGGCGGTCGTGCGGTCCTCCGCCGTGAACCAGGACGGCGCGTCCAACGGCCTCACCGCCCCCAACGGCCCCTCCCAGGAACGTGTCATCAGTCAGGCGCTCGCGGCGGCCCGGCTCTCCCCGGCCGACGTCGACGCGGTGGAGGCACACGGTACGGGCACCCGGCTCGGCGACCCGATCGAGGCACAGGCGCTGCTCGCCGCGTACGGCCAGGACCGCCCCGCGGACCGGCCGCTCCGGCTCGGCTCGCTCAAGTCCAACATCGGCCACACCCAGGCCGCCGCCGGGGTGGCGGGCATCATCAAGATGGTGCTGGCCCTGGAACACGGCATCCTGCCGAAGACCCTGCATGTCACCGAGCCCACCCCCGAGGTGGACTGGTCGACCGGCGCGGTGGAGCTGCTGACCGAACAGTGCCCCTGGCCCGAGACCGACCGCCCGCGCAGGGCGGGCGTCTCCTCCTTCGGCCTCAGCGGCACCAACGCGCACATCATCCTGGAGCAGGCGCCGCCGGGACCGGTGGCCGGGCCCGAGAGCGTCGCGCCCGCCGTGGTGCCGTGGGTACTGTCGGGCCGGGGTGCGGAGGGCCTGCGCGGCCAGGCGGAGCGGCTGCGGTCGTACGTCACCGAGCACCCCGAGCTGGACCCGGTGGCCGTGGCCCGCTCGCTCGTCGGTACGCGGGCGACACTGGAGCAGCGGGCCGTGGTGGTCGGCCGGGACCGGGGCGAACTCCTCGCCGGACTCGCCGAGTTGGCGACGGGCGGGCGGAGCCCTGCCGTGGTGACCGGTGCGGCGAGTGCCGGGACGGGCGGTGCGGGCTGGCTCTTCACCGGTCAGGGATCGCAACGGCTCGGGATGGGAAGGGAGTTGTACGCGGCGTTCCCGGAGTTCGCGCGGGCGTGGGACGAGGTGTGCGGGCTCCTCGGGCCGGGGACGAGGACCATGGTGTGGGGCGAGGACGCCGCGGAACTGGAGCGTACGCGCTGCGCCCAGCCGGGGATCTTCGCCCTGGAGGTCTCCCTGGCCAGGTTGCTCGGCTCCTGGGGCATCGCGCCGGAGGCGGTGGCAGGACACTCGGTGGGGGAGATCGCGGCGGCGTATATCGCCGGGGTGCTCTCCCTCGCGGACGCCTGCACACTGGTATCGGCCCGCGCCCGCCTGATGGACGCGCTGCCCGGCGGCGGCGCCATGGCCTCCGTACGGGCGGGCGAAGCCGCGGTGACCGAGGCGCTCGAAGGCGTGGACGGTGTGGAGATCGCGGCGGTCAACGGCCCCCGCGCCGTCGTGGTGTCGGGTACGGCGGAAGCCGTCGAGGGCCTCACCGCCCGGTTCCCGCCGGAGTCGGTCCGTGAGCTACGAGTGAGCCACGCGTTCCACTCCCACCTGATGGAACCCATGCTGGCGGAGTTCGCCCAGGTCGCGGAGGCGCTTTCCTACCACGAACCCCGCATCCCGATGGCTCTGGCCGCCGACGGCCGTACCGCCATCGGTGTCCCGGATGCCGCCTACTGGGTGCGACAGGTCCGTGAGGCCGTACGCTTCGGCGACGTCCTCACCTCGCTGGCAGCCGAAGGGCTTTGCCGATGGGTCGAGTTGGGGCCGGACGGCACACTCTCCGCTCTCGCCCGCGAGGTGCTCGGGGAGGACGCCACCGTCGTACCGGTGCTGCGGAAGGGCCGCGACGAGACGGTCACCGTGCTGACGGCCCTCGCCCAACTCCATGTCACCGGGGCCCGCGTGCCCTGGGCCGCTCTCCTCGGCGCCGGGCCGCTCGCCACACTGCCCACCTACGCCTTCCAGCACGACCGCTACTGGTTCAAGGGGACGCAGACGCAACAGGGCGGTGACGTAAGGTCGTTGGGTCTGCTCCCGGCCGCGCATCCGCTGCTCGGCGCCGTCACACGGCTGGCCTCCGGGGACGGGCTGCTGCTCACGGGCCGGCTGTCCGTGGCGGAACAGCCGTGGCTCGCCGACCACACACTGGGGGAGACCGTGCTCCTCCCCGGGACCGCCTTCGTGGAACTCGCCTCGTGGGCGGCGGCCGAGTGCGGCGGCGGGCGCGTCGAGGAGCTGACCCTCGCGGCCCCCCTGGTCCTCCCGCCCGGCGGCGCCGTCGCGGTCCAGGTCTCCGTCTCCGACGCGGACGCGGACGGGCGGCGGAGTGTACGTGTGTACGCCCGCCCGCAGAACGTTTCGCAGAACACTCTGCCGAACGTCCCGCAGAACGCCCCGGACGACGAGCCGTGGACCCGGCACGCCGAAGGGCTCCTTGCGCCCGCCCCGGCGGAAGGGGAGGAAGCCGACCGGGAGTGGGACGCGGACGGGAGCTGGCCGCCCGAAGGGTTCGCCGCCGTCGGCCTGGACGGTCTGTACGACACGGCGGCGGGCGGCTTCCGCTACGGCCCGGCCTTCCAGGGGCTGCGGGCCGCCTGGCGGAACGGGACGGAGGTGTGCGCCGAGATCGCCGTACCGGACGGGCTCGCCGCACCGGCCGACGGGGGGAGGTTCCTCGTCCACCCGGCCGTGCTGGACGCCGCTGTGCAGGCCGTAGGGCTGGGCCCGTTCCTCGACGGAACGGCCACCGCCTGGCTGCCGTTCGCCTGGGCGGACACCTGGCTGACCGCCACCGACGCCCCCGTGCTGCGGGTACGGATGACGGCCGCCGGGCCGAACACCGTCGCGCTGCGGATCACCGACGGCTTCGGCCGTCCGGTCGCCCACGTGGAGAGCCTGGTCCTGCGTCCCGCTCCCACCGGGCCGCTCACCACGGCCGTCCCCCGGGACGGACTGCTCGGTGTGGAGTGGCCCGAACTGCCCCTCGCCGGGGCCGGACCGGCCGGCGGGGCCCGGACGGACGGCTGGGCGGTGCTCGTGGGCGAGGACCGGCTCGGCCTCGCCGCCGGACTCCAGTCGGCCGGTGTCCTCACCGAGCCGTACGCCGACATGACCGCCCTGCGTCAGGCGCTCGACGACCTTCCCGCACCGCCCCGCGCGGTCCTGATCGCCCCGCTCGCCCCCGCCGCCGAGACATCTGATGGCGGTGACGGCGAGTTCGGTGACATCCTCGCGGCGGTCCGGTCCGTACGCGACCTGGTCCGCGCCTGGACCGCCGACCCTCGGCTCGCCGGATCCCGGCTGGTCGTGGTCACCCGGGGCCGGGCGGGCCGGGACGCCGCCGACCCCGTCGGAGCCGCCGCGCTCGGCCTGCTGCGCTCCGCGCAGGCGGAGTTCCCCGGCGGTTTCCAACTCGTCGACACCGACAGCGCGAAAGCCTCCTGGGCGGCGGTGCGGAACCTGGTCGGCTCCGCCGAACCCCAGCTGGCGGTGCGCGCCGGACGGGCGTACGGACCCAGGCTGGTCCGGCTGACCACCACGGGCGGTACGACGGCCGGGGAACTGCCCGCGCCCGGCTTCGGCGCCGAGGGGACCGTCCTGGTCACCGGCGGCACCGGCGGGCTGGGCGCCCTGCTCGCCCGCCATCTGGTGCACACCCACGGTGTGCGCTCGCTGCTGCTGGTCAGCAGGCACGGTACGGCCGCGGACGGCGCCGCCGAGCTGGTCGAGGAGCTGACCGGGGCCGGTGCCCGGGTGACGGTGGCCGCCTGTGACGTCGCCGACCGGGCGGCGCTCGCCGGGGCCCTGGCCCGGGTGCCGGACGACGCGCCGCTGCGCGGGATCGTCCACACGGCGGGCGTGGTGGACGACGGGCTGGTCGCCGCCCTGGACGACGCGCGGCTGGAGCGGGTGCTGCGGCCCAAGGCCGCCGGGGCGCTCGCCCTGCGCGAACTCACCGCGGACCTCGACCTCTCCGCGTTCGTCCTCTTCTCGTCGGTCGCCGGACTGCTCGGCGGGGCCGGACAGGGCGGCTACGCGGCCGCCAACGCGGCCCTGGACGCGCTCGCCGCCCGATGGCGGGCGGCCGGGGTACCGGCGGTCTCGCTGGCCTGGGGCATGTGGGAGAACACCGCCGGGATGACCGCCGCGCTCGGCGCAGCCGACCGGGAACGAGCGGCCCGCTCGGGCATCCGCCCCCTCACCTCCCCGGAGGGGCTGACCCTGTTCGACGCCGCCATGGCGCTGAAGGAACCCCTGGTCGCGCCCGTCGGACTGGACCCGGCCGTCCTGCGGGCCGCCGACCCCACGGCCGTACCACCGCTGCTGCGCGGGCTGCTGCCCGCCGCGGCCGGCCGGTCCGGCGCGCCGGGGCGGGACCCCGGGGCCGGGCTGCGCCGCCGCTGGGAGCGGACGGCACCGGAGGAACGGGACACCCTGCTCGGGGAGTTCGTCCGGGCCGAGTCGGCGGTGGTCCTCGGCCACCGGCGCGCCGACGTCCTGGCGGCCGACCGGGGCTTCCTCGAATGGGGCTTCGACTCGCTGACCGGGGTGGAGCTGCGCAACCGGCTGGTCGCCGCCACCGGACTGCGGCTGCCCGCGACCCTCGTCTTCGACCACCCCTCCGCCACTACCCTCGCCGCCCATCTCTCCACACTCCTCGCCGCCGAGCCCCGCGACGACGGACCGGCGAAGGAGACCGGCCCGCCGTCGCGCCCCGATGACGCGGGCACCGGCCCGGACATCCTGACCCGGACCTACCGCGAGCTCTGCGAGTCCGGCCGCAGCGACGAGGGCAACGAACTGCTCCTGCACACCGCCCGGTTGCGGTCCCGGTTCACGGGCGCCGCCGAGGCCGGACCGCTGCCCGAGCCACTGCGGCTGGCGCGCGGCGAGGGCGGGCCCGCCCTGGTGTGCGTACCGGCCAACATGCCGCTGGGCGGGGTGAGTCAGTACGCCAGGCTCGCCGCCGGCTTCCAGGGCGAACGGGACGTGTCGGCGGTCGCCCTGCCCGGCTTCCTGCCCGGACAGCGGCTGCCCGCCACCCTCGACGCCGTCCTCGACCTGCTCGCCGACTCGGTCCTGCGGCATACCGGGGGCGCCCCCTTCATCCTCGCCGGAGCCTCCTCCGGCGGCGCGCTCGCGCACCTCCTGGCCGGGCGGCTGGAGGAACGCGGCGGGCCGGTCGCCCGGGGCGTGGTGCTGATGGACACGTTCACCGACCGGGACATCCGGCCCGCACTGGAGCAGGCCCTGATCAGCGGGATGTGGCAGCGCGCCGACACATTCGGGTCGCTCGACGGGACCCGGCTCACCGCGAGCCGCTGGTACGTACACATTGTCGGCGAGCGCCCGCCGGCGCCGCTCGCCACACCGACACTGCTGCTACGGGCCTCACGGCCCACCCCAGGCCGTACGGACGACGGCTGGCGCAGCTCCTGGGAGCTGGCCGACACCGTCGTCGACGTACCGGGAGACCACTTCTCCATGGTGGAGGAAGGCTCCGGGACCACGGCCGAGGCGATCCGCGCATGGCTGACCGCCGGTTCCTGAAGGAACCCGAAGAGTGTCGTGAACCCCCAAGAGCGTCGTAAAAAGTCGCGAACACCGCGAAGAACAACAAGGAAAGGTGCACGGAGATGACCACTGCTTCGACATCGTCCGGCCCGGTGGCCGGGGAGCCCACGGGCGGACCGGACGTCACGGATGTGATGGACCCCGGGATGCTGGCCGACCCGTTCGGCGAGTACGGCCGGCTGCGGGACCGCTGCCCGGTGAGCCGGGGCAGTTACCTCGGCGACGACCTGTGGCTGGTGACGGGCTACGAGGAGTTGCGGGAGGTCCTGGGCGACCAGCGGTTCGTCCATGACGTGGTGCGGTCGGTGCCCGGCTGGCAGGGCGGCGACCCGCGCCAGGAGCTGGCCCGCAAGTTCGGGCTCCCGGACGAACTGGTCGACTACATGACGCCCGCGCTGCTCAGCAGCGACCCGCCGGAACACACCCGGCTGCGCCGGATCGTCACCCGGGCGTTCACCGTCCGTGAGGTCACCCGGATGCGGCCCTTCATCCAGGGGGTCGTCGACCGGCTGATCGACGAACTGCCCGGCCACGCCACCGACGGCGTCGTCGACCTGGTCCAGCACTTCGCGCACCCGGTGTCGATGGAGGTCATCTGCGAGTTCCTCGGCATCCCCGAGGAGGAGCGCCCGCAGTGGTACGCGTGGGTCGAGGGCCCCGCCACCGACCCGGCCTGGCTCACCGGGACCTTCCCCAAGGTGGTCCAGTATCTGCGCGACATGGTGAGCGACCGGCGCGCCCGCCCCTCCGGCGACCTGATCAGCGAACTGCTCCGTATCCACCATGAGGAGGGCGACCGCCTCAGCGACAAGGAGCTGGTGGACACCGTCATCCTGCTCATCCACGCCGGACAGGACGTCACCGCCCACCTGATCACCAACGGGGCGCTCGCCCTGCTGACCCACCCCGACCAGTTCGACCTGGTGCGCGCCGATCCGGCGCTGTGGCCCGCCGCCGTCACCGAGATGATGCGCTGGTGCAGCCCGTCCCTGACCAGCGTCCTGCGGTACGCCTCCGAGGACATGGAGATCGCCGGACAGCGGATCAGCAAGGGGGACGCCCTGATGCCCGTCTTCGGCTCCGCCAACCGCGACCCGCGCGCCTTCCCCGAACCCGACCGCTTCGACATCACCCGGGAGGAGGGTGGCAAGGGCGAGCCGCACATCGGCTTCGGCCGGGGCAACCACTTCTGCCCCGGCGCCGTGCTGGCCAGGGTGGAGGTCGAGACCGCCCTGACCCGGCTGCTGGTGGACCGCTACCCGGCGCTGGCCCCGGCGGCCGACCCGGACGAGCTGCCGCGTATCCAAGCACCGGGCCAGTGGCGGCTGGTGAGCCTGCCGGTACGGCTGGGACCGTCCGGAACCGAAACCCCGGAGGCGTGACCATGCGTACGTACGATGACACCTCGGCCCCCGTCCCCCCTGCCCCGGACGGGGAGGAGCTGCCGCCCTTCCCGATGGCGCGGACCTGCCCCTACCGGCCGCCCGCCGGGTACGACCGGCTGACGGAGCAGGGCCCCGTGGCGCGGGCCCGGCTCTTCGACGGACGGGTGGTGTGGTGTGTGACGGGCCACGCCGAGACCCGCGAACTGCTGCTCGACCACCGGCTCTCGTCCGACTGGCAGAACCCGGGCTTCCCCGTGGTGGTGCCCCGGGGCACCGAGAGCATGGGCAAGATACAGATCCCGCTGATCGGCGTCGACGACCCGCATCACGCGCGGCACCGCAGACTGGTGATGCGGGGGTTCACGGCCCGCCGGGTCAAGGCGCTGCGCCCGCAGATCCAGGAGATCGCCGACGGCCTCCTGGACGCCATGGAGCGGCGGGGCCCGACCGCGGACCTGGTCGCGGAGTACGCCCTGCCCCTCTCCGTGATGGTGATCTGCCGGCTGCTGGGGGTGCCCGTCACCGACCGGGAGTTCTTCGAGGAGCAGACGCGGCGTCTGCTGACGGGCCCGGAGCACAACGACATCGAGGACGCGCGGCTCCAGTTGCTCACCTACCTGGACGGACTGCTGGCGGTGAAGGCCGGGACCCCGGGGGAGGGGCTGCTGGACGAACTGGTCGCCGGACAGGCGGAGAACGGCGCGGTGGACCGTCACGAGCTGGTGGGCATCGGGTTCGTCCTGCTGCTGGGGGGGATCGAGACCACCGCCAACATGATCGCGCTGAGCACCTTCACCCTGCTCGAACACCCCGAACAGACGGCCGAACTCCGCTCGGACGAGAACCTGTTGCCGGGGGCGGTGGAGGAGCTGCTGCGCTTCCTGTCGGTCACCGACGGCATCATGCGGGTGGCGGGGGAGGAGATCGAGATCGGCGGTCGCACCATCGCGGCCGGTGACGGTGTGTTCTTCCCGGTCGCCGCCGCCAACCGCGACCCCTTCGTCTACGAGGCCCCCGACACCCTCGACCTCCACCGACCGGCCCGCAGCCACCTCGCCTTCGGCCACGGCAGCCACCAGTGTGTGGGCCAGAACCTGGCCCGCCACGAACTGGAGATCGCTCTGCACGCGCTCTTCGGCCGCTTCCCGGACCTGTCCCTGGCGGTCCCCTCGACGGAGATCGCTCCCCGCTCCCCGGAAGCGGTACAGGGGGTGACCACACTGACGGTCACCTGGTGACAGGAGGCCGGTCGGGCGCTCCGCCCGGGCTCCCGCGCACCGGCTCCACCGCCCGGGATCACTCGGCCGGTTCCGTCTCCCGCGCGGAGCCGGCCGAGGCCGCCGCTCCAGAACGGCCAGGAGCGGTACGGTCCACCGCGCCGGCCTCGTTCTTCAGGATCACCTCGCCGCCGTACAGAGTCGGCGACCCGGGTTTCCCCGCAGCGGCGGATCGCGGACACGGGGACGCTGCCGGGTGGTCGCGGGCTCTCCGGGCAGCACTGTCGGCTTCGCGGTGTCCGTGGCGACGACGGCCCCGGATTCCTCGCGTATCTCGGTGACGGCGTCGACCGTACGGATCTCGACCGAATCGTTCTCCGCCGTCGTGGCCACCTCGACCATGGCCCGCGCCCGGTCGATGTCCGGAGTGCTGACGTGGGGGCCGTCGAGCTGGGATCCGGGACGGTGGCCCCCACGAACAGTCAGCTGTCCCGGTAGACGCCCGCCCCGGTGTACCAGCGGGAGTCCCGATGGCTGCGTGCCTCGACCCGGATCCCGTTGTCCTGGCCGAAGCGCAGGAAACGGTCCGCGTTGAGGTGGAAGCGCGAGCAACCGAAGGGGCGTTGGCCCGCGTACGCCCCGTTGACGAACACGGTCGCGTCGCGGTACACGCCCTCGAACCCGACGAGGATCCGCTTGCCCCGGTGCTCCTCGGGAACGGAGAAGACCGTGCGGTACTCGAAGACCCCACCGGGGAATTACGCTCCGGCGCCGCCCTCCAGGGTGATCCGGCCGTCCGGACCGGTCCGGTGCTGCCCGATCATGTGTGTTCCATGAGGCGCGGGGCCGGCGCGGATGGCGGGAGGACCGGTCCGTGGAAATCTCTATCACCTGAAAAAATTGGAGACCGGGTGGCCACGAGATCGCCTCGGGCCACCCGGCCGGCCGGGAACGACGTGAGACCTACGCCGTGGCCCCGCCCTTCCACGCGGCCTCCAGGAACTGCCGGGCCTGGGCCACGAGGAGCCGGTCCTCCGGGGCGGTGCCCGCGAACATCCCGTGCGGCGCCCCCTCGAAGACATGCAGCTGGGCCCGGACACCGGCGGCCAGCAGCTTCCGGTGCATACGGACGGTGTCCGAGAGCAGATAGTCGCTGGTGCCGCTGAACAGGATCGTGGGCGGCCAGTCGGCGCCGATCCGTCCGAAGAGCGGCGAGAGACACGGATCCATGAGGTCGTGGTCGCCCGCGTACAGCCTCACGTTGTTCAAGAGCCCGCCGGGATCATCGGAGCCGTTGGTGACGATGGTGTCACCGGAGAGGGTGAGGTCGACGGAGGGGGAGTTCAGTACGGCCGCACAGGGCATCGGCAGCCGCTCCTCCTGGAGCCGGAGCAGCAGGGCGGCGGTGAGATTCCCGCCGGCGGACAGTCCGCTGATCGCGATGGAGGCCGGATCGTGGCTCTTCAGGAGGGTGCGGTACGCGTCGAGGCAGTCGTCCAGCGCCGCGGGGTAGGGGTGGTCGGGCGGCATCCGGTAGTCGACGCTCCACACGGTGACGCCGTAGGCGCCCGCGACGAAGCGCGTCGCCGCCCTCGTCGCAGCGCCGCCGCCCAGGACGAACGCCCCGCCGTGGATGCTCAGCAGGACCCGCCGGTCGTCGGGGGCGAGACCTTCCGGGGTGCCGACGTGGACGCGTGTGTCCGCGAGTTCGACGGCATCGACCGCGACCGCGACGCCCGTGTCCACGGCGCCCGTGGTCGCGAGCGCGATGGCGTCCGCGTACTCCGGTACCGAGCCGGCCGCGACGACGGCACGCCACGCCTCGATGTCGTCCGGCTCGGGCGAGGGGGATTCCGGGCGCGACGCCAGCATCGCCAGCCATGACCGGGCTTCGGGGCTCAGCCCGTACTCCGTGTTCCGTCCGGTCATGACGCCGGCACCTCGCCCGACCGGGCGACGCCACCGAGCCAGGCCAGGCTCGGCTTCGGCTGCCGCTCGAAGGTCTCGCGGTCGACCGCGATGAGCCCGAACGTCGGTTCCCAGTGGCCCCATTCGAAGTTGTCGAGCGCGGTCCAGTGCAGATAGCCACGGACATCGACCCCGTCGTCCATGGCGGCGGTCAGATGCCGCAGGGCCTCGCCGGTGTACGCGATACGCCGTGTGTCGTCACCGGTGGCGATGCCGTTCTCGGTGACGAGGACCGGGACGCCGCCGGTGACGTCCCAGGCGTGGCGCACCGCCATCCCCAGGGAGTCCGGCCGGTACGCGGTTCCGACGAGGGTGTTGTCGGGGTGCGGCGCGTGCGGCACGGGGCCGTTCTCGTCGACCTCCTGCGTGGAGTAGGCCTGGACCCCGATGAAGTCGTCCTGCCGCGCGGCTTCGAGGTACAGGTCCTCCCGGACGTAACGCTCCTCGACGAGCCTCGCCTCGTTCTCGGGCTTCGCGGTCAGGGCCTGGTTGGCGATGGTCCAGCCGACCTTGGCGTCGGTCCGCTCCTTGAGGATTTCCCGCGCCGCGTCGTGGACACGCGCGAGACGGCGTCCGACCTCGGGGTCGGGCGCGGGCAGCACCATCTGCACATCGCCTTCGACCGTCGGGCTCTGCCAGTCGGAGTCGCCCGACTCGGCGGCCTTCATGATCGCGCCCATCATCGCCAGCATGTTCGGCTCGTTGATGGTGCAGACCCACTCCACCCCCTCCAGGATGGAGGTCGCCTCGGTGACGTAGTTCGCGAAGCGGTCGATCGCGCTCTCGACCATCCACGAGCCCTCGTCGGCGAACCACCGCGGGGTGGAGAAGTGATGCAGGGTGACGACGGGGGTGAGCCCCAGCCCGAGGGCCGTATCGATCATGCAGCGGTAGTGTGCGAGTTCCGCCCTGGAGAAGTGGCCGGGTATCGGTTCGATACGCGCCCACTCGATCCCGAAACGGTAGGCGTTCAGGCCGGCTTCGGCCAGCAGCCGCATGTCCTCGTCGTACCGGTGGTAGCTGTCGATCGCGTCCCCGCTGAGCGCCATACCGGGGGTGACCTGCTCCCGCGCCCACCAGTCGCTGTTGATGTTGTTGCCTTCGATTTGGTGGGGTGCGGTGGACGCGCCCCAGAGGAAATCGCGCGATACACGGTTCATGGTCATCTCTTTCGGTCGATCGAGGGGAGACGGCTTCCGGCAGGGCCGGTCGTGCCGGTCACACGGGGTGCGCGGGTCGGTCATGGGTGTCGAGCCACCGGCACATCGTCCGGATCCCCCGGCGGAAGCCGCGGCCGTAGGGGTGGTTGAGGAATCCGTGCAAGGTCTTCCCGATGACGGTGTAGTCAACCGTGGAGCCGGCCGCGCGCAACTCGGACGCGAACCGGCCGCCGGAGGCGCGGAGGCTGTCCCGGTCGGCGTCCATCACGAGTGCGTCCGGAAGCCCCGCGAGGTCGGCCCCGGCCGGGAAGGCCCTCGGTGACAGCCGCTCGTCACCGATGTAGTTGAGCGTCATCCGGTCGTACGCCTCCGGTGTGAGGGCGACCCGGCCGGCCGGTCCGGTCAGCCGCGAGCGTACCGACTCGGGGAGCGGGGGCAGTGTGGGATGGAACCCGCCGTACGCGAGCGCCAGCCCCCACGGCCGTACGCCGGCTTCCCGGCGGAGGGCGACGGCCGCCGCCACGGCGAGGTTGGCTCCGGCGCTCGCCCCGCCGATGAACAGCCGGTCACCGCTGGTCACCGCCCGGTCGACGATGGCGCCGACCACGTCGTCCGGCGCGGCGGGGTAACGGTTCTCGGACGGTTCGAGGACGAGGGGCGAGCGGGTCGCGAGGGCGCGCCAGCCGAGCGCCGGTGCCAGCCGGTAGTCGACCGTACGCACCGGCCGGCCGGTGCCCGCGACGGCCTTCGCGACCGCGTGCGACTCCCGCTGGTCGAGGCCGCCGGACATCCAGCCGCCGCCATGGATCCACACCAGCGGCACGGCGTCGGCCCGTACCTCCTCCGGGAGGTAGTCGCGGACCGGGATCTCGCCGCCCCGGCCCTCGACCGTCCTGTCGACCGTGCGCACGGCGCCACGGCGCGAGCGGGTGGGCGGAGTGTCGGACATGGTTTCCTCCGTGGTGGGTCGTTCGGGCCGGCCGGGGGACCGGCGCGTGGCCCGAGGGGGCGGACGGCGCTCCTTCTGGACAACGTCCCTAGAAGCCGTTGGCGGCGTTCGCGCGCGCGAGTACGTCGTCCACCAGGCCCGGGGGGAACGCCGCGCCCGCCGTGCCGAGGAAGCGCCCGAACGGCAGCGAATCCAGCATCGGTCCGTAGTCGGTCTCCTCGGCGCCCGAGAACCGCTCGAACATCGCCGCGAAGACCTCGCGGAAGGCCGGACCGGCGAGGGGATCGCGCAGGATCTCCCCGATCGACGATTCCGCACCCAGCCGGTACCGCGCGGTCTCCCCGCGGAGTTCGGCCGTGCCGGAGAGCCGGATGTCCCGGCTCGACGCGCCCACCACGATGCGGTACGCGCCGCCCTCGACGAGCCAGCGCCCGAGCTCCTCGTCCCAGTGCTCGAACTCGCGCCCGGGTACGGTGACGACCACCTCGCCGGACCGGCCGGGCGCGAGGTCGACGGAGCCGAAACCCACCAGCCACTGAGGTGCGCGGACGACCGCGGAGCGGTCCCGTGACGCGTACAACTGGACGATCTCCCGGCCCGCCCGTGCGCCGCTGTTGCGGACGGTGACCCGTGCGGTGACGGCGTCGCCGTCCACATCGAGCGTCAGCGACTCGTATACGAAAGTCGTGTACGACAGGCCGTGCCCGAACGGGAAGGTGACGTCGATCGAGCGCGCGTCGTACCAGCGGTAGCCCACATGGATTCCCTCCCCGTAGCGCACACGCATCCGCTCGCCGGGGAAGTCCGTGAAGGACGGCGCGTCCTCAAGGCGGTCGGGGACGGTCTCCGCGAGGCGTCCGGACGGATTGACGGTGCCGAACAGGACATCCGCGAGCGCGCTGCCACCGGCCTGACCGAGCAGCGCGCCGTCGAGGATCGCCGACGGCCCGGCGACGATGGGCGCGAGCCGTACGACACCGCCGTGCGAGAGCACCACAACGGTGTGCGGCTGTACGGCGACCACCGCTTCGAGCAGGGCGAGCTGATCGGCCGGCAGTTCGATGTCGGCGCGGTCGGAGCCCTCGGTCTCCTGGCGGTCGAACAGGCCCAGGAACACAACAGCCACGTCCGCGTCCCGCGCGGCCGCCACCGCGTCCGCCCGCAGCACCGCCGGATCCGCCGGTGTGTCCGACGAGAAGCCCGCGGAGTAGGACACACCGGCGGGGGCGGCCCGAGCGCGGATCTCGTCGAGGGCCACATCGACCCGGATCGCGTTCACATGTGAGCTGCCCCCGCCCTGATAACGCGGCCGGGCGGCGAACTCGCCGATGACGGCGAGGCGTTGGGTGGGGGTGAGGGGAAGGATCCCCTGGTCGTCACGGAGCAGCACGATCGCCCGGGAGGCGACCTCGCGGGCGAGGTCATGGTGGTGGTCCACGTCCCACGAGGTGTCCGGGCGCCGCGCCTCGGCCGCCTTGCGGGCCACCCGGGCCACCCGCGCGGCCGCCTCCGTGACGACGGCGGGGTCGAGCCGCCCCTCCCGTACCGCGGCGACCACCCGGGCGTCGTCGAACCCGTCGTTGCCGGGCATCTGGAGGTCGAGACCGGCTTCCACCGCCGCCACCCGGTCGGCCACGGCACCCCAGTCGGAGACCACGAACCCCTCGAATCCCCACTGCTCGCGCAGAACCTCGGTGAGCAGCCAGCGGCTCTGGGACGCGTACACACCGTTGAGGCGGTTGTACGCGCACATCACCGTCCAGGGCCGGGCCTCCTCGACCACCTTCTGGAACGCGCGGAGGTAGATCTCACGGAGCGGGCGCGGATCGATATCGGCGCTCACCCGCATCCGGTCGGTTTCCTGGTTGTTGGCGGCGAAATGCTTGAGTGAAGCGCCCACCCCCATGCTCTGGAGACCGGACACCCACGCGGATCCGAGAGTTCCCGCGACGAGCGGATCCTCCGAGAAGTACTCGAAGTTCCGCCCTCCCCGGGGGTCCCGCTTGATATTCACCCCCGGCCCCAGCAGAAGCTGGATTCCGGCGGCCTGGCATTCGCGGCCGAGTGCCTCGCCCACGCGGAACACCAGGGAGGGATCCCAGGTCTGACTCAGGGCCACCGCCGGGGGAAAACAGGTCGCCGGGAGACTTCCCGAGAGCGCCAGATGGTCGGTGGCGCCCTCTTGCTTCCGCAGGCCGTGAGGTCCGTCCGTCATCAGGATCGACGGGACGTGGCCGGCCGCCCTGCTGGTCCAGAAATCCGCCCCGCTGCCGAGAGCGGCTTCCTGCTCGAGGGTCAGTTCGTCGGAGGTGGTGACGATCTCAGTCATGGTTCCCTTATGTCTGTCCATGATGCTGTCCATGGGCGGGGCGGAATGGCGGGAGGAATATCGGGAGGAATGCCGGAGGAATTCAGGGTCTGCGCACGGGCAGTATGGCGAGCGCGGCGGAAGCGACCAGCGCGAGCGCGGCCACCCAGACGAACCGGTACCCGCCGGTGAACGACACGACCGCTCCGGCGAGGGCCGGGCCGAGCGCCTGGCCCAGGTTGGTGGCGAGGCCCGCCACGCCGAGGTCGCGCCCGGCGGCGCTCGGGTCCGGCAGTACGTCGACGACCAGAGCCTGATCGACGGGAATGTAGATACCGAAGGCGAATCCGGCGACGACGGCCTGGACGAACAGCGCGGTAACCGTCGGGGAGAGCAGGGGAATGGCCATGGACAACCCCATGAGGAGGGAAGCGGCGAAGACGAAGGTCTTTCGGCGCTTCAGCCGGTCGGAGAGCGGGCCGGCGATCAGGATCGCCACCACCGTCGAGGGCAGCGCCGTCAGGGCGAGCAGCGGGACGAGCGCCGTGGCCTCGGTCGCGCTGAGGGCGGGCTTCACATAGCTCTGGAGCATATACAGACCGAGGGCCCCCGATACCCCGTATCCAAAGGTGAGGAGTATGCGGGACGCCCAGACCCAGAAGAAGTCCCGATCGCGCACGGCGTAGGTGAAACCGAGCAGGAACGACTTCCATTTGAATTCCGGGACACGCAGATCGAGCGAGGAGCTGTCCCGCACCCGCCAGGTGAAAAGCGTGACGGACAGCACGACAAGCGCGGCGAAGAGGAAGTAGCTGTTCAGGCCGAGGGTCGCGAGGGCGATTCCCGCGCCGACGCTTCCCAGCACACCGCCCAGGAACGAGCCGAAGCCGCCGATCGCCGACACACTGCCGCGCCGGGTCTCGACGATGCGGTCGGCGAGCGTCGCCCCCAGCGGGGAGACCGCGGCGTTCAGTGCCACCGAGGCGATGACCCACAACAGCGCGAGAACGGCCATGGTCGGCGCGTAGCGGACCGAGACGAGGAACCCGGCGCCGATGAACGAGCCCAGGAGTATCCACGGGGTGCGACGGCCGAGCCGGGTCCGGGTCCGGTCGGAGAACACGCCGATCAGCGGTTGCGCGACCATCGTCGCGATCAGGCCGATGGACGCGACGAGCGCCAGGGACTGCGCCCGGCCGGCGTCGAAGTCGGCCAGGATCCCCAGCAGACGGCTCTGTTCGGGTGTCGCGGTCGCCGTGCCGGCGGCGACGGCGTCCTTGAGCGCCGTGAGTTTCTGGAGGTCCGCGCCGGCGTCGTCGCCCGTGAAGAACCTCGCGACCTCCAGGACCTGCACCTGATGGGGGAGCAGCAGCGAGCCGACCCCTCCCCAGACACTGGAGAACGCGGCGAGCGCGAGCCCGTACCACAGCGCGTAGCGTCGAAGGGCGCGGCCGCGGAGGTACTTCGGGGAGGTTCCGGGTTCGGTGGGTTCGCATATCTGCGCGGTGGGGGCGGGCTCGGCGGACGGATCGCCGCCGGGTGTGTCAGCGAGAGAAGGCGTTGTCATGAGGTACCCCAAGAGCTCGTCACTGAACGATGAAGTTCGTCTGATGCTCGGCACTCGACTGAAGAACGAGGGCGCCCTCGCCGCCGGAAACAAAACAGTAACCGTTTCGGTTTCTTCCGACAAGATTCCGCGCGTCGAGTAATCTCGGGCCATGACCCGACGCTCGTACCCCAAGGGGCTGGCGAAGCGCGAGGAGATCCTCGCCATCGCCCTCGAAGTGATCGCCGAACACGGGTTCAGCGGAACCACCCTGCGCGAACTCGCCGACGCGTCGAACCTCAGCATCACCGGACTCGTTCACCACTTCGGCACCAAGGAGCGCTTGCTCACCGAAGTGCTCCGCCGGCGCGACGAGATCGACGCGGGTGTGTACGGGATGGACGAACTGCCGGACACAACAGCCGCGATGATCGAGCGCCTCGCCGGTCTGGTCGATCACAACGCCGCGGTTCCGGGGCTGGTGACGTTGTACTCGAACCTCGCGGCGGACGCCACCGCCCCCGAACACCCCGCTCACGAGTACTTCCGGGAACGCTACGACCGGGGCCGGGACCTCGGCGCGGCCTCCATGGGCCATCTGAGGGACCTCGGCGAGCTGCCCGACGGGGTGGATCCCGGCGATCTCGCCCAGCTGATGATCGCCGCGGTGGACGGGCTCCAACTGCTCTGGGAGTACGACAAGAGCATCGACATGACACGCGGTCTCCGGGCGCTCGGCACCCTGCTGAAGCTCGCCAACGAGGCAGGGCGCGCCGCCGACGGGTGACCCGGAGCGCGGGGCTTCGGCCGGCGCCGCCGTACCGCGCACGCGCGAGGGCCGGGTCAGGGCGTGCTGTGTCCAGTACCGCCATCGGCGCCGTACCGCGCACGCGCGAGGGCCGGACAGCGGGCAGACGCCCACCGTCCGGCCCTCGTGGCCGTGCCGTCGGATCAGACGCGCCAGGAGCGGAACGCCATCAGCCGCTCCGGGGTGACCAGCGACTCCAGGTGGCTGTCCTCCGGGTCTCCGTCGCCGAGCGCCGCGACCAGCCGGCGGACCGGCAGGTTACGGGGGGTGTGTTCGGCGGCCAGCCGTACACGCGTACAGCCCAGTTCACCGGCGCGCCCGGCGAGCCACTGGAGGAGGCGTTCCTCCACACCCCGGCCGAGCGCCCGGCAGCTGAGCATCCAGCCGAGCACCTCCAGGGTGGTGCCGTCCTGCCGGACCGCGAGCAGACCGATCTGGCCGTAGTCGCCGAACCGGTCACGGGCGGCGGCGGTCCACACCTCGCCGCGCTCCCGCCAGCGGTCCAGATCGCCGCCGTCGGCGGACCGCGCGCGCAGGGTGAACTGGTTGGTACGGCGGATCAGCTGGGCGGAGCGCTGCACCTCGGGGCCGGTCAACGGCCGGATGTCAACCTCCAGTTGGAGGCTGTCGAGGAACTCCTCGAAGCCGCTCTGTTCCCGCACCTCGGTCCTGGCCCGCTCCTGCTGGTAGAACTCCGCGCGGAGCGCGTCCTCCGCCGTCGCCGCCAGCGGCACCAGCGGCCAGAGCCGGCCGAGGAAGGACTCCAGCTCCCCGGCGGGCGGGCAGGTCACGGAGAGCACCTCGGGCAGCGCGGCCCGCATGGAGGCGATCTCCACGGGGTTGTCGTCCAGGAAGAGGAAGCTGTCCAGCCCCAGGTTCAGCTGCCGGGCCGCCTCGGCCAGCCGGTCGGCCTTGCGGCCCCAGGTCGCGGAGACCACGCTGAAGTGCTCCTGCCGCAGGACGCTGTCGGGACGGTCCAGTACGCCCTTCACCGTCACCTCGTCGTTGTTGCTGACCAGCACCAGCAGGGCGCCCGCGGCACGCCACTGGAGCAGCCGGCGGGCGAGCACCGCGCGCCCCCCGTCGAGTCCGACGCCCTCGGGCCCGCTCTCCCCGGCGACCCCGCTCCACAGCGTCTCGTCGCCGTCCACCGCGATCACCTTCGGCGGGGTACGGCGTACGGTGCGCACCAGCTCCGCCAGGGTCAGCGCGACCGCCGCCTGGAACTGCGGGGTGAACGGCAGATGGGCCAGCTCGTCGGTGGTGGCGTCGAAGACCTCCTCGACGGTGTGCTCCTCGGTCCAGTCGCCGGGGCGCACCACCGCGATGCCGGGCTGCCCGGACAGCTCGTCCGCGACCTCCCGTTCCCAGCGCGCCAGCCGTTCACCGGCCTGCGAGTCCTTCCACGAGGAGGGCGGGAAGCCGACGATCAGCGGTCGCCGGGTCCGTTCGGCCAGCTCCCGCAGCGCCGCCGGGAACTCCGTACGCAACTCGGCGAGCAGCGCGTCCCCGACCGGCCCGAACCGCTCCAGGTCGGTGGCGCGCAGCAGCACCGCGCCGACCGCGGTGTCCTGCTGGGCGAAGACCCCGGAGGGATCCTTCAGCGCCGCCAGGACATGGTGGTACGGGGCCTCCACGACCGCCGGGCTCTTCGCGGAGCCCGCTTCGGAGTCGTCCTCCAGGGCCGCTTCGCAGAGCCAGGGCAGATCGCCCAGGGCGAAGGTGGCGGCCAGGGCCAGGCCCGTACGGGAGGACCCGGCCGGTGCCGGAGCCTCCACCGTCGCCCGCTCCCCGGCCGCCTCGACGGCCGTACCGGTCCCGCCGACCGTGGCGGCGGTCCCGTCCGCCGCCTCCCCGAGCAGGCGCAGGAAGCGCCGGCCGAGGGCGGCACAGGCCGCCTCGTCCATCAGGTCGACGCTGTAGTCCAGCCGTACCCGTCCGGCGTCCGGTGTCATGGTGACCATCAGGTCCAGGTCGGAGTAGCCCGTCCCGGTCGGCAGCACCTCCAGACGGGTGAGCCTGCCCGGTGAGAACCGCACATAGTTGAAGTAGACCTCCACCAGCGGCGCGTTGGGCCGGTAGAGCCCCTGGGCGGCCAGTTCGGAGAGCGCGTCGGAGAACATCGCGCCCTTCGCCAGCACCCGTTCCAGCCGGCTGTCGGTGCGGCGCAGCACCTCGTCCACCGTCTCCTGATGCCCGGCCCGCGCCGGGAAGGGCACCGGTACGCCGAAGAAGCCGATGGCGTCCGGGGCGTCGACATGGATCCGGGTGTCCACCGGGACGGCCAGCACGAACCGCTCGCGCTGCCGCTCGCGGGCCAGCAGCACCGTCAGGGTGCCCAGGCAGAAGGCGGCCGGGGTGATGGCGAGCCGGCTCGCGCGGTCCGCGATCCGGGCCATCAGGTCCGCCGGCATGTCCAGGGTCAGACTGCCCGCCCGGAAGGAACGGGCCGCCGGGCGCTCCTGGCCGAGCGTCAGCTCCAGCCGCTCGCTGCCCGCGAACATCTCCCGCCACTCGGCCGCGCCCTCGGGCCGCGCCTGTTCGGCGGGCTGGGAGCGCAGCAGCAGATCGATGTCACGGTTGGTGACGCCGCCGTCGAGCGGCCCACCGGCGAGTCCGGCGTCGATCTCGGCGGTCACCAGCAGCAGCGACTGGAGGTCGCTGACCGCGTGGTGCGCGCCGAAGAGCAGGGTCTGCCCCCGGTCGCCGCCGTCCAGCAGCTCGAACCGCCAGAGCGGCGGCGCCGCCAGATCGAACGACGGCTCCAGCAGCTCCCGCAGCCGCCGGTCCACCTCGGGTCCGTCCCCCTCGCCCAGCTCGGTCCAGCGCAGCAGCGGCGCGGCGGGCTCCCGCTCCACCCGCAGCCGCCGGTCCTGCCCCGCCTCCGCGACGATTCCGGTACGCAGCGCCGCGTGCCGGGCGGCCAGCCGCCCGATGACCTCGGCCAGCCGCTCCCGGGTGGCCGGTACGGTGAGCCCGACCGCGAGCCCGATGGCGTGCGCCGAGCCCGGCATACCCGGCTGGGCGCTGCGCAGCAGCCGTACCACATCGCGGGTGACCGGCCGGAACTCCGTCTCCGGCACCCAGGCACCGCTCTCGGCGGCCGGACCGGCGACGCCGGCCTCCGGCGCCCCGCCCCGGGCGAGCAGCGCCTCGCGCAGATCACCGGCGATGGCGCGGATGTCCGCGGCGGCGAAGAGTGCCGAGGCCGGGAGTTCGATCCCGATCTCGCGGACGAAGGCGTTGCGCAACTGGACGATCATCAGGGAGTCGAGGCCCAGCTCCTTGAGGGAGGTGGCCGGACCGATGTCCGCTCCGCCGCCGCCCGCGACCTCGGCGACCTTGGACTTCACATAGGACTCCAGGAGGGCGCTGCGCTCCTCCCCGTCCCCGGCGGCCAGCACCCGATCCGCCAGTTCACCGGTGCCGGACCCGGTGGCCGGGGCGGCCACCAGGTCGCGCAGCAGCGGCCGGGACCGCGCGGTGTCCGGGTCGGCGGCCAGCGCCGCCCAGTCGAACATCACCGGGGCCAGCTGACGGCGGGCCGTGGTCAGCACCCGGTCGAGGAGCGCGCCGCCCTCCTCCGTACTGAGGCCGATCAACCCCTGCCGGCCGGTCGAGGCGGTACGGGTACCGGAGGCGGCGGCCATACCGGTCTCCGCCCAGGCCCCCCAGTCCAGGCTGAGCGCGGCCCGCCCGCCGAGGGAGAGATGGTGCGCCCAGGCGTCCAGGAACGCGTTGGCCGCCGAGTACGGGCTCTGGCCGGGCGAGCCCAGCAGACCCGCGACGGACGAGAACAGCACCAGCGAACCGGCCTCGGGCACCAGCTCGGTGAGCAGCGCCGTGCCGAGCACCTTGGGCGCCAGCACCCGCAGCACCCGCTCCCGGGTCAGACCGGGCAGCGTGGCGTCGTCGAGCACACCGGCGGCGTGCACGATCCCGGCGATCGGCGGCAGCTCGCGCCGTACCTCGGCCAGGGCGGCCGTCAGGCTCTCCCGGTCGGTGACATCGGCCCGTACGGCACGGACCGTGACCCCGCGTTCCCGCAACGCCGCGATCCACCCCTCGGTCTCGGCGCCGGGCGCGGAGCGGCCCAGCAGGGCGAGATGGCGCGCCCCCCGGCCCGCCAGCCGTTCGGCGACGACCCGGCCGAGGCCGCCGAGCCCACCGGTGATCAGATAGCTGCCGTCCGGCCGGATCCCGGTGCTCCCGGCGTCGTCGGGGCGGGTGCGGGCCAGCCGGGGCACCAGGCGGCCCGCGTCGCGCAGCGCGACCAGGGGCTCGTCGTCCGCGTACCGCAGCTGTGTCCAGAGCGCGTCCGTACCGCCGCTCTCCGGCAGGTCGACCAGGGTGGTGCGCAGCTCCGGGCACTCCTGGGCGACGGCCGCGCCGAAGCCCCAGCCCAGCGCCTGCTGGGGCCGGGTCACCTCGGCGCTGCCCCCGGCGGCCTGGCTGCCCCGGGTGACCAGGAAGAGCCGCGGCGCCCGGCCGCCGGTCCGGCCGGTGATCGCCCGTACCAGGTGCAGGGTGCTCAGGCAGGACAGCAGCGCGGCCTCCTCGGCGGTCCCGGCCGAGTCGATGGCCGGGGCGTCCAGGCCGAGCAGGTTGACCACCCGCTCGGGCTGACCGCCGGGGAACGCCTCGTCGAGCAGCCGGGCCAGATCTCCCGGCGCGGCCGGGTCGATCACATAGCGTCCCGGGCCCTCGACGGCGTACTCCCGGCCCCTGCGGGCGAGGACGTACGCCGCCGTGTCCAGCCTGCGGGCGAGTTCGGCGCCCACGCCCGAACCGTCGGCCAGGATCAGCCAGGGCCCCCGGGAGGCCGGCTCCGCGGCCTCGGGCCGGGGCTGCCACCGTACTTCCAGCAGGGCGCGGTCCAGCGGGGAGAGCGCGGACAGTTCGAACCCCTCGATCTCCACGACCGGGCGCTCCTCGCCGTCCAGCAGGGACAGGTCCAGGGTGAAGCCGTCGTCGTTCCGCTCGCGCAGCCGGCAGGCCGTCCAGACCGGGGTGGTGCGCAGCCCGGTGAACCGGAGCCGTGCCACCCCGGCCGGCACGAAGGCCCGGCCGCCGGGGGCGTCGCCCGGCAGCGCGGCGACGTGGAACGCGGAGTCCAGTACCGCGGGGTGCAGCAGGTGCCCGGCTCGCGGTGTCTCCACCAGCCGGCCCAGCGCGGCGGACCGCTCCCGCAGCCCCTCCGCCAGCCCTCGGAAGGCGGGCCCGTAGTCGATGCCGGCGGCGGCCAGCGCGGTGTAGACCGAGCCGATGTCGACCGGTTCCGTACAGCGTTCACGCAGCTCGGCCGGGGTCGGGCCGGCCGGAGCCGAGTCCGCGCCGGTGACGGGGGAGACGCGTCCGCCGACATGGCGTACCCAGCGGGCGCGCCGGTCGTCCCGCGGCTTCGAGGCGATGCTGAAGCCGCGTACCCCCTGGGCGTCGGCGGGCCGCAGCAGCAGCTGGAGCCGGACCGGGACCTCCGGTTCGATCCGCAGCGCCGTCTCGAACCGGACATCGGTCAGCGCGAACCCGCCGTCCGGGCCGAGCCCGGAGACCGCCTCGACTGCCATCTCCAGGAACGCGGCACCGGGCAGCCACACCTCGCCCGAGACCCGGTGGTCGCCCAGATAGGCGAACCGGTCCTCGCGCAGGTCCAGATCGGTCTGGAAGAGGTACCGGCCCGGCTCGTCGCTGGACTCGATCTCCGTACCGATCAGCGGCAGCGCGTGCCCCGCACCGGCCGCCGGGGCGGCGGACGCCGACAGCCAGTGGCGCTCCCGGGCGAAGGCGTACGTCGGCAGCGCCACCCGCTCACCGGCCGGGAACAGCGCCCGCATGTCGGGGGTGTGGCCCGCGCAGTACAGCCGGCCGAGCCGGCGCAGCAGGCCGTCCTGGCCGCCGTCGGTGCGACGGAGCGAGCAGACCTCCACCGCGTCGATCCCGGCCTCGGCGGCCACCGCCTCGATGGACGGGCCCAGCGAGGGGTGCGGGCTCAGCTCCACGAAGTACCGGTAACCGTCGTCGAGCATCAGCCGTACGGTGTCGGCGAACCGCACCGGCTCCCGCAGATTGGCGAACCAGTACCCCGCGTCCAGCTCCTCCCCGCCGACCGGTTCGGCCCGTACCGTCGAGTACATCGAGGTCCCGCCGGAGCTGCCGCCGATCTCCGCCAGCCGCCCCAGCAGCTCTTCCCGTATCACCTCCATCTCGGGGGTGTGCGAGGCGAAGCCCGTCGAGAGGACCCGGACCTGGGCCCCCTCCGCCTCCAGCCGGGCCCGCAGCTCCGCCAGCGCGTCGGTGTCCCCGGAGACCGCGATCGAGGTACGGCTGTTGACGGCGGACACGAACAGCCGTCCCGAGAAGTCCGTCAGCCGCTCCTCGACCTCCTCGCGCGTCAGCTGCACCGCGAGCATCCCGCCCGCGCCCGCCAGCGGCGCCACCGCGGCGCCCCGCCGGACGGCCAGCGCGGCCGCGTCCTCCAGCGAGAGCAGTCCGGCGCTGTGCGCGGCCGCGACCTCGCCCAGGCTGTGCCCCACGACAGCGTCCGGGGTGACCCCCAGCTCCCGCCAGGCAGCGGTCAGCGCGGAGTTGAACGCGAACAGCACGGGCTGGAGGATCTCGGTCCGGTCCAGGCCCGGCGCGCCGGGCACGCCGCGCAGCACGTCGATCACCGACCACCCGGCCTCCCGGCGGATCGCCGTGTCGGCCGCGCCCAGCGCCTGCGCGAAGGCAGGCGACCCGGCCATCAGCTCCAGGCCCATGCCGGGCCACTGACCGCCGTGCCCGGAGTAGACGAACGCCACCTTGCCCTCGCCGATCCCCACCAGGCCGGGGAGCACCAGGCCCGGGTAGGTCTCCCCGCGCGCCAGCGCGTCCAGCCCGGCCGACAACTCGGCCCGCCCGGTCGCGACGACGGCCGCCCGCCGCTCGAAATGGCTCCGGTGCCGGGCCAGCGTGTACCCCACGTCCGGCAGCGCGCCGTCCCCGGCCAGCTCCGCCACATGCCCGGAGAGCCGGACCGCCTGGCCGCGCAGCGCGGCGTCACCGCGCGCGGACACCATGAACAGCCGCGCCCCGGCGGCCCCGGCAGGGGCGCCGACCGCGGTCGGCGCGGGCCCGGCCGTGTCCCGTACCGCTTCGCTCACTTCTTGTGCCGCGGACATCGATTCCCTTTCGGACGGACGGGGTGCACGGGGGGCCTCCTCCACGATCACGTGGGCGTTGGTGCCGCTGATCCCGAAGGAGCTGAGCCCGGCACGCCGGGTGGGGCCTTCGGCGGGCCAGGACTGCGGGGACCGCAGAAGGCTGAGACCGCTGTCGTCCCAGTCGACATGGCGGCTCGGACGGTCCGCGTGGAGGGTGCGGGGAAGGGTCTCGTGCCGGAGGGAGAGGACGACCTTGATCAGCCCCGCGACGCCCGAGGCGGCCTGGAGGTGGCCGAGGTTGGACTTGAGCGAGCCGAGCCGCAGCGGCCGGTCCTGCGGGCGGGTGGCGCGGAAGACCTCGGAGAGGGCGTTGGCCTCGATGGGGTCGCCCATGGTGGTGCCGGTGCCGTGCGCCTCGACGTAGTCGACGTCGGCCGGTTCCAGCGCGGACAGTTCGAGGGCGCGCCGGATCACCTGCTCCTGGGAGGGGCCGTGGGGAGCGGTGAGGCCCTGGCTGCGGCCGTCCTGATTGACGGCGGTGCCGCGCAGTACGGCCAGCACCTCGTCGCCGTCGCGCAGGGCGTCGCCGAGCCGCTTGAGGACGACCAGGCCGACGCCCTCGGCCCAGACGGCGCCGTCGGCCTCGTCGGAGAAGGACCGGCAGCGGCCGGTGGGGGAGAGCCCGCGCAGCCGGCTGAACTCGACGAAGGTCTGCGGGGTCACCATGAGCGTCACCCCGCCGGTCAGCGCGAGGTCGCACTCACCGGAGCGCAGCGCCTGCGCGGCCAGGTGCAGCGCGACCAGCGAGGAGGAGCAGGCGGTGTCCACGGTCAGCGCGGGACCGCGCAGCCCGAGGGCGTACGCCAGCCGCCCCGAGGCGACGCTGAGCGCCGAACCGGTGCCGTGGTAGCCGTCCATCTCGTCGAGCCGGGAGCCGGACAGATAGTCGCTGCCGAACATGCCGACGTAGACCCCCGTGGTGGAGCCCGCGAGATCGGCCGGCACGATGCCCGCCCGTTCCAGCGCCTCCCACGCGGTCTCCAGCAGCAGCCGCTGCTGCGGGTCCATGGCCGCCGCCTCCTTGGCGGTGATACCGAAGAACCCGGCGTCGAAGACGTCGATGTCCTGGAGGAACCCGCCCTCGCGGGCGTAGGACTTGCCCGGGGCCTCCGGATCCGGGTCGTACAGCGACTCGACGTCCCAGCGCCGCGCGGGGAACGGACCGACGGCGTCGCGGCCCTCCGCGAGCAGGGACCACAGCCCCTCGGGGTCGGTGACCCCGCCCGGCAGCCGGCAGGCCATGGAGACCACGGCCACCGGTTCGTCGGCCGCGCCGGGCGACCGGCGGCCGGCGGCGGGCGCCGGGGAGACAGGGGCCTCCGGGACGCCGAGGACGGTCAGCAGGTGCCGGGCCAGCCGCTCGGTCGTCGGGTGGTCGAAGAGCAGCGTGGCCTGGAGCCGGGTGCCGACGCGGGCACTGATCCGGTTGCGCAGTTCCACGGCCATCAGCGAGTCCAGGCCGAGTTCGCGCAGCGGCTGGTCGGCGCGGATGGAGTCGGTGGTGTCGAGCCCGAGCACCCGGGCCGTCTCCTCGTGGATCAGGGCGGTCAGCCGCTCGGCGCGTTCGGCCTCGGGGAGCGCCGCCAGCCGCTCGGCGAGGTTGCCGCTCTCCGGCTCCCCGGCCCGCGCGACCCGCCGCGCGGGGGCGCGGAGCAGGCCGCGGAGCAGCGCAGGTACGGGCTCCTTGAGCCGTCCGGGGTCGAGCTTGGCGGGCACCACACAGGGCAGCCCGCAGGCGAGGGCGGTGTCGAGCAGCGCGAGCCCCTCGTCGGCGGCGAGCGGGGCGATGCCGTCCCTGGCCATCCGGAGCAGTTCGGCCTCGCCGAGGTGGCCGGTCATCCCACTGGACGGTGCCCAGAGGCCCCAGGCCAGCGAGAGGGCGGGCAGTCCGGCGGCGCGGCGCTGGACGGCGAGCGCGTCGAGGGCGGCGTTGGCTGCGGCGTAGTTGGCCTGGCCCGCGTTGCCGACGACACCGGCCATCGAGGAGAACAGGACGAAGTGGGTGAGGTCGGCGTCGGCGGTGAGTTCGTGGAGGGTGAGCGCGGCGTCGGTCTTGGGCCGGAGCACCGACTCCAGGCGTTCGGGGGTGAGTTGTTCGATGATGCCGTCGTCGAGGACGCCGGCGGCGTGGATCACGGCGGTCAGTGGCCGGGTGCCGGGGATGTCGGCGAGCAGGGTGGTGACGGCCCGGCGGTCGGCGGCGTCGCAGGCGGCGACGGTGACGGTGGCGCCCAACGCCTCCAGTTCGGTGGTGAGTTCGGGCATGCCGTCGGCGGCGATGCCGCGTCGGCCGGTCAGCAGCAGATGGCGTGCGCCGTGTTGGGTGGTGAGGTGGCGGGCGACGAGCCGGCCGAGGGTGCCGGTGGCGCCGGTGATCAGGACCGTGCCTTCCGGGTCGAGTGGCCGGGGGACGGTGAGGACCAGCTTGCCGATGTGTTTGGCCTGGCTGAGGTGGCGGAACGCCTCGGGTGCCCGTCGTACGTCCCAGACCGTGACCGGCAGCGGGGTGAAGACCCCTTCGGCGAAGAGCCGCAGCACCTCCGCCAGCATCTCGGCCATCCGGTCAGGACCCGCGTCCCGCAGGTCGAACGCCCGGTAGCCGACACCGGGATGGAGCGCCGTGACCTCGTCCGCGTCGCGGATGTCGGTCTTGCCCATTTCCAGGAACCGGCCGCCGGTGGTGAGGGTGCGCAGGGAGGCGTCGACGAACTCGCCCGCGAGGGAGTCGAGGACGACGTCCACGCCCCGGCCGCCGGTGGCGTCCATGAAGCGGTGTTCGAAGTCGAGGTCGCGGGAGGAGGCGATGTGTGCCGCGTCGAGGCCCTGTGCGCGCAGGGTGTCCCACTTGGCGGGGCTCGCCGTTCCGTACACCTCGGCGCCCAGATGCTGGGCGAGTTGTACGGCGGCCATGCCGACGCCGCCGGTCGCGGCGTGGATCAGTACGGACTCACCGGCCCGCAGCCCGCCCAGCTCCACCAGCCCGTAGTACGCGGTCAGATAGACGACGGGTACGGCGGCGGCCCGGGTGAACGACCAGCCCTCGGGGATCCGGGCCACCATACGGTGGTCCGCCACGGCGGTACGGCCGAAGGCGCCGCCGTGCACCAGGCCCATGACCCGGTCGCCGGGGGCGAGCCCGACGACCTCCGCGCCCACCTCCAGGACCACCCCGGCGGTCTCCCAGCCGAGCCCGGCGTGGTGCTCGATCATGCCGAGGGCGATCAGTACGTCACGGAAGTTCAGGCCCGTCGCGCGGATCCCGATCCGGACCTCGTGCGCTTCCAGCGGGCGCGGCGCCTCCTCGTACGGGACCAGCGCGAGGCCGTCCAGCGAGCCGCCGCCGGTGGACTCCAGCCGCCAGTCGGGCGCGTCGGCCGGCACGGTCAGCGTGGTGCGGCCGTCGACCGGGGCCAGCCGGGGGACCAGCGCCCGGTCGCCGCGTACGGCGGTCTGCGGTTCGCCGGCCGCCACCGCGGCGAGCAGGGCCGGGCCCGCGCTCCGCGCGCGGTCGATGTCGACCAGCTGGAACCGGTCGGGGTGTTCGGCCTGGGCGGTGCGGACCAGGCCCCAGACGGCGGCCTGGGCCGGGTCGGCGGACTCGGCGGGGGCCGCCGTGACCGCGCCGGAGGTGACCAGCGTCAGCCGGGCCGCCGCCGGGGCGGTGGCGAGCCAGGAGTGGACCGCGTCCAGCGCCCAGCGGGCCGCCTCGGGGACGGTGGAACCGGCCGGGCAGACCCGCACGGTCACCTCGGGGTCGGGGCGGTCCGTCAACGGCGCCCCGGCCGCGTCCAGCGCGGCGCGCAGCGCCACGGATTCCGGCGGTACCGACCACGCGCCGGTGGCCGGCGCCCCGGCGGGCAGCGGCAGTTCGGCCCAGCCCACCTCGTACAGCGAATCGGTGCGCAGCCCGGCCGCCACAGGGGCGCCGGTCAGCTCCCGCAGGGCGAGCGAGCCGACGGTGATCACGGGCGCGCCCGTGGTGTCGGCGGCCAGCAGGGAGATCTCCCGGTCCCCGGTACGGCGCAGCCGCAGCCGCAGCCGGGCGGCGCCGGACGCGTGCAGCCGTACCCCCGACCAGCTGAACGGCAGCAGGGTCGCGGCGCCGTCGAACCAGTCGGCGGCCCGAATGGTGTGCAGCGCGGCGTCCAGCAGCGCCGGGTGCAGGCCGAACCGGTCGGCCTGGTCCGCCGGGGCCTCGGGCAGCGCGGCCTCCGCGTAGAGGTCGCCGTCCAGCCGCCACACGGAGCCGAGGCCCCGGAAGGCGGGCCCGTAGCCGTAACCGGCCCCGGCGAGACGGTCGTAGAGGCCGTCGACGGGCACCGGCAGCGCGCCGGGCGGCGGCCAGGCGGCCAGCTCCTGCGGCCGGTCCGACGGCGCCGCCGCGAGGACGCCGGAGGCGTGCCGGGTCCAGGCGCGGCCGGTGGTGTCGTCGTCGGGGCAGGAGGAGACGGTGATCGGGCGGCGGCCCGCGCCGTCCGGCGCCTCCACCCAGAGCTGCACCCGGACCGCCTCGCCGGGGACGAGCACCAGCGGGGCGTGCAGGGTCAGTTCCGCCACCTCGGGGCAGCCGACCTGGTCACCGGCGCGGACGGCCATCTCGGTGAAGGCGGTGCCCGGCAGGAGCACCGTGCCGTCCACCGCGTGGTCGGTGAGCCAGGGGTGCGAGAGCAGCGACAGCCGCCCGGTCAGCATCCACTGACCGGTGCCGCCCAGCTCCACGGCGGCGCCGAGCAGGGGGTGCCCGGTGGCCCGGAGCCCCGCGCCCGCCACGTTGGAGGCGGTGTCGGCGGTGGGCTCCAGCCAGTACTTGCGGCGCTGGAAGGCGTACGTGGGCAACTCGACCCGGCGTCCGCCGGCCGCGCCCTGCACCGCCGCCCAGTCCACCGGCAGCCCGGCCACGAACGCCTCGGCCAGACTGGTCAGCATCCGGGACCAGTCGCCCCGGTCGCGGCGCAGGGTCGTGGCGAGGGCCACGTCGGCCGCGCTCTCCCCGACGATCTGGGAGAGCCCGACGGTGACCACCGGATGCGGGCTTACCTCGACGAACGCGTCGTGCCCGGCGGCCAGCGCGGCCCGTACGGCGGCCTCGAAACGCACCGGCTGCCGGAGGTTGCGGTACCAGTAGCCACCGTCCATCCCGGTGCCGTCGACGGCCTCGCCGGTCACCGAGGAGTACAGCGGGATCCGGCCCGCCACCGGGGCGGTAGGGGCCAGCAGCTCGGCGAGCGTGTCCTCCAGCTCCGCCACATGGTGGGAGTGCGAGGCGTAGTCCACCGGGATCCGGCGGGCCTGCACCTCCTGCTCCGCGTACACGTCGAGCAGTTCGCCGACCGCCTCGGCGTCACCGCTGACGACCACCAGCGAGGGGCCGTTGACCGCCGCCAGCCGGAGCCGCCCGTCCCAGCGCGCCAGCAGCGGCGCGACCTCGGACTCCGGCAGCGGCACCGACACCATGCCGCCCCGGCCCGCCAGCGCGGTCAGCGCCCGCGAGCGCAGCGCCACCACGGCGGCGGCCTGGTCCAGCGACAGCACACCGGCGATGTGCGCGGCGGCGATCTCGCCCTGCGAGTGCCCGATCACGGCCGACGGGGTGACCCCGGCCGCCTCCCAGACTCGGGCCAGCGCCACCATCACCGCGAAGGAGACCGGCTGCACCACATCGACGCGGTCCAGCCACCCGGCCTCCGGAGCGGCCCGCAGCACCTCGGTCAGCGACCAGTCGACGTACGGGGCGAGCGCCGTCTCGCACGCCGCGACAGCGACGGCGAAGTCCGGTGAGGCGTCGAGGAGTTCGACCCCCATACCGACCCACTGGGCGCCCTGGCCGGGGAAGACGAAGACACTGCGGTCCCGGCTCCGTCCCGCGGTCCCGGTGACCACCCCCGCGGTGTCCCCGGCGCCGTCCGCGAGGGCGGCCAGCCCGGTGAGCAGCGGCTCGGGGCCTGTGCCGATCACCACCGCGCGGCGGTCGAAGACGGTCCGGCCGGTGAGCGAGAGCGCGGTGTCGGCGAGGACGGCGGTGGTCAGGGACGCGGGGGCCGGGGCGGCGTCCGTGACCTCGCCGCCGCCGGTCAGCGCGGACCGCAGCCGGGCCGCCTGACCCGCGAGGGCCGCGTCGCCACGGCCCGACAACACCCAGGCCAGCGCGGGCGGTTGTGGCCGTCCGTCCTCGGGGCGCGGTGCGTCGTCGGCGGCCGGCGGCTGTTCGAGGATGACGTGCGCGTTGGTGCCGCTGATGCCGAAGGAGGAGACGGCGGCCCGGCGCGGCCGGTCCACCTCGGGCCAGGGCCGCGCCTCGGCGAGCGGGCGGACCGCGCCGCTCGCCCAGTCCACGTTGGGCGAGGGCTTGTCGAGGTTGACGATGGCCGGCAGCACACCGTGCTCCATGGCCTTGACCATCTTGATGATCCCGGCGACCCCGGCGGCGGCCTGGGTGTGGCCGATGTTGGACTTGACCGCGCCGATCCACAGCGGCCGTTCGGCGGGCCGGTCCTGGCCGTAGGCGGCGAGCAGCGCCCCCGCCTCCAGCGGGTCGCCGAGCGCGGTGCCGGTGCCGTGCGCCTCGACGGCGTCGACCCCGGCCGAGGTGAGGCCCGCCACCGACAGCGCCTGCCGGATGACGCGTTCCTGGGCGGGACCGTTGGGCGCGGTCAGGCCGTTGGAGGCGCCGTCCTGGTTGACGGCGGAGCCGCGGACGATCGCGAGCACCGGGTGGCCGCCCCGCCGGGCGTCGGAGAGCCGCTCCAGCAGCAGCATGCCGACGCCCTCGCCCCAGCCGGTGCCGTCCGCCGCCGCCGAGAACGGCTTGCAGCGGCCGTCGGAGGCCAGCCCGTTCTGCCGGCTGAACTCGACGAAGGCGCCGGGCCGGGACATCAGCGTGGCACCGCCCGCCAGCGCCAGCGAGCACTCGCCCCGGTTGAGGGCCTGCGCCGCCAGGTGCAGGGTGACCAGCGAGGAGGAGCAGGCGGTGTCCACGGTGATCGCGGGACCGGTGAAACCGAGCGCGTACGAGATACGGCCCGAGGCGACACTGGACTGGGTGCCGGTCATCAGATGGCCGTCGGTCCCGCCGAACGGCTGGTCCAGGCGCGGACCGTAGTCACTGGCGAAGACCCCGACGAAGACGCCGGTGCTGGAGCCGCGCAGGACGGACGGGTCGAGACCGGCCCGTTCGATCGTCTCCCAGGAGGTCTCCAGCAGCAGCCGCTGCTGCGGGTCCATGGCCAGCGCCTCGCGCGGGCTGATCCCGAAGAACCCGGCGTCGAACTCGTCGATGGCGTCGAGGAATCCGCCGCGCCGTACGGAGCTGGTGCCGGACCCCTCCCCGCCGAAGAGGGCTTCCAGGTCCCAGCCCCGGTCGGTGGGGAACTCCCCGAAGGCGTCCACGCCCTCGGCGACCAGCCGCCACAGCTCCTCGGGGGAGCCCGCCCCGCCCGGGTAGCGGCAGCCCATGCCGACGATCGCCACCAGGTCGTCGTCGTCGGCGGCGACCACCGGGGCCGCCGCTACCGGTCCTGCCGTGGCGACCTCGCCCGCCAGCCGGTCGAGGACATGCCCGGCCAGCCCCCGGGGGGTGGGGAAGTCGAAGACGACCGTCGTGGCGAGCCGCAGCCCGGTCGAGCCGGAGAGCCGGTTGCGCAGTTCGACGGAGGTCAGCGAGTCGAAACCGAGCTCGCTGAAGGAACGTTCCACGTCCACCGCGGTCCCGGGCCCGTAGCCCAGCGCCGCGCCGACATCGGCGCAGACCACATCCAGTACGGTCCGCCGCGCCGCGTCCGCGTCGAGACCGGCCAGCCGCGCGGCCAGCCCGCCGCCGGCGCCGGACACGGCGGCGGCGGTGTTCGCCGTACGCCGCTGGGTGCGGACCAGGCCGCGCAGCGGCGCGGGCAGCGCGTCGCCCCGCGCGGCGCGGGTGCGCAGCGCGCCCAGCTCCCAGTGCGAGGCCACCACGGCGGGTTCGGCGCCGCGCAGCGCGGCGTCCAGGAGCGCCAGCCCGTCGTCGGCGGCCAGCGGTACGGTGCCCGCGGCGGCCAGCCGGGCCAGGTCTGCGGCGGACAGGTCGGCGGTCATCGCGGACTCGGGCGCCCAGAGGCCCCAGGCGACCGCGACGGCGGGCAGTCCGGCGGCGCGGCGCTGGACGGCGAGCGCGTCCAGGGCGGCGTTGGCGGCCGAGTAGTTGGCCTGACCGGCGTTGCCGATGATGCCCGCGATGGAGGAGAACAGGACGAAGTGGGTGAGGTCGGCGTCGGCGGTGAGTTCGTCGAGGACGAGCGCGGCATCGGTCTTGGGCCGCAGCACGGTCGCCAGGCGTTCGGGGGTGAGTTGTTCGATGATGCCGTCGTCGAGGACGCCGGCGGCGTGGATCACGGCGGTCAGTGGCCGGGTGCCGGGGATGTCGGCGAGCAGGGTGGCGACGGCCTGACGGTTGGAGACATCGCAGGCGGCGACGGTGACGGTGGCGCCCAACGCCTCCAGTTCGGTGGTGAGTTCGGGCATGCCGTCGGCGGCGATGCCGCGTCGGCCGGTCAGCAGCAGATGGCGTGCGCCATGTTCGGTGAGGAGATGCCGGGCGACGAGCCGGCCGAGGGTGCCGGTGGCGCCGGTGATCAGGACGGTGCCTTCCGGGTCGAGTGGCCGGGGGACGGTGAGGACCAGCTTGCCGATGTGTTTGGCCTGGCTGAGGTGGCGGAACGCCTCGGGCGCCCGTCGTACGTCCCAGACCGTGACCGGCAGCGGGGTGAGCACGCCCTCCCCGAAGAGCCGCAGCACCTTTGCCAGCATCGTCCCGAGCAGCTCGGGAGCCAGCTCCGGCAGATCGAAGAAGTGGTACGCCACCCCGGGATACCGGGCGGCCACCTCCTCGGGGTCGCGGATGTCGGTCTTGCCCATCTCGATGAACCGGCCGCCGGTGGTGAGGGTGCGCAGGGAGGCGTCGACGAACTCGCCCGCGAGGGAGTCGAGGACGACGTCCACGCCCCGGCCGCCGGTGGCGTCCATGAAGCGGTGTTCGAAGTCGAGGTCGCGGGAGGAGGCGATGTGTGCCTCGTCGAGGCCCTGTGCGCGCAGGGTGTCCCACTTGGCGGGGCTTGCCGTTCCGTACACCTCGGCGCCCAGATGCTGGGCGAGTTGTACGGCGGCCATGCCGACGCCGCCGGTCGCGGCGTGGATCAGTACGGACTCACCGGCCCGCAGCCCGCCCAGCTCCACCAGCCCGTAGTACGCGGTCAGATACACCAGCGGCACCGAGGCCGCCCGCGCGAACGACCAGCCCTCGGGGACCGGGGCCAGCAGCCGCCCGTCGGCGACGGCCAGCGGCCCGTACGAGCCGTAGACCAGGCCCATCACCCGGTCGCCGGGGGCGAGCCCGACGACCTCCGGGCCCACCTCCAGGACCACGCCGGACGCCTCCCAGCCGAGGCCGGTACGGCTGTCGACCATGCCGAGGGCGACCACCACGTCCCGGAAGTTGACGCCGGTCGCGCGGACCGAGAGCCGGACCTCGTGCGCTTCCAGCGGGCGCAGCCCCTCCTCGTACGGGACCAGCGCGAGGCCGTCCAGCGAGCCGCCGCCGGTGGACTCCAGCCGCCAGCCGGGGGTCTTCGGCGGGGTGAGCGAGCCGTCACCGGCCGCGCGGGCCAGCCGGGGGACCCGGAGCGTGCCCTCGCGTACCGCGATCTGCGGCTCGCCGGTCGCCACCGCTCCCGGCAGGGCGTCCACCGAGCGGGCGGTGCCGTCGATGTCGACCAGCTGGAACCGGTCGGGGTGTTCGGCCTGGGCGGTGCGGACCAGGCCCCAGACGGCGGCCTGGGCCGGGTCGGCGGACTCGGCGGGGCCCGCCGTGACCGCCCCGGAGGTGACCAGCGTCAGCCGGGCGCCGTCGAACGCCTCCCCGGCCAGCCACCGCTGGACGGCGGACAACGCCTTCTCGACGACCTCGGCGACCGGTCCGGCCGGGCAGCGCAGGATCACCGCGCCGGGTGCGCCGTCCACCTCGTCGAGATCCGCGTGGTGGGTGAGGCCGGGCAGCGGCGCGCCGACCGTGGCCCAGGTGGCGGTGTCGGCCGTCGCGGCCGGCAGCTCCTCCCAGCCCATCCGGTACAGATGGCTGTCGGTCGCGGCCGGGCCCGCCAGGAAGGCCGCGGGGACCGCCCGGACCCGGAGCCCGCCCACCGAGAGCACCGGCGCGCCGGTGGCGTCCGCCGCCTCGATGGCGAGGCTGTCGGCCCCGTCGGGGGTCAGCCGCACCCGGAGCGCGGTGGCGCCGGTCGCGGTCAGCGTCACGTCCTGGAAGGCGAACGGCAGCCGCAGCCGGTCCGGGCCCGTGCCCAGGACGTACGGGTGCAGCGCCGCGTCGAGCAGTACCGGGTGCAGCCCGTACCCCTCGGTGGTGACCCCCTCGGGGAGCGCGATCTCCGCGTACAGCACCTCGTCCCGGCGCCACACCCCGCGCACCGCGCGGAAGGCGGGGCCGTACGCGTAGCCGATCTCGGCGAGCTGGTCGTACGCGGTGGAGAAGTCGACGGGTACGGCGTCGGCGGGCGGCCAGGAGACCGCCCATTCCTGGATGCCGGCGGGCGTCCCCGTGGCGGCGGAGACGGTGCCGGAGGCGTTCCTGACCCACTCGGCGGCGCCGTCCCGGCGGGAGAACACCCGTACCGTACGGGCGGGTTCGGTGCCGCTCACCACCACCTGGAGCTGGAGGTCGCCCTGTTCGGGCAGGACCACCGGGGACTCGAACATCAGCTCGTCGACCCGGCCGCAGCCGACCTGGTCGGCCACATCCGTCACCAGGTCGAGCAGGGCGGTGCCGGGCACGATCAGCGCCCCGCCCATCCGGTGGTCGCCGAGCCAGCGGACCTCGGCCACCGACAGCCGTCCGGTCGCCACCGCCCCGTCGCCGTCGGCCACGTCCAGGTGCGCCCGCAGCATCGGATGGCCTGCGGACCGCAGCCCGGCGGAGGCCACATCGGCGGTGGTCCGGCCGGTCAGCCAGCTGCGCTGCCGGTCGAAGGCGTATGTGGGCAGCGGGATCGCCGTGCCGTCGTCCGCCGCCGCGGCCCAGTCCACCGGGACGCCCGCCACGGAGCACTCGGCGAGGCCCGCCAGCAGGGCGTCGGCCTCGTCGCGGTCCCGGGTGTGCAGGGCGGCGACGGTGGCGTCGTCGGTGAGACAGTCCCGCGCCATCGCGGCCAGCACCGCGCGCGGGCCGACCTCCAGATAGGCGGTGATCCGCCGGGACTCCAGCTCGCCGATCGCCGGGTGGAACATCACCGGGCGGCGGATCTGTTCCAGCCAGTACTCCGGGTCGGCCCAGCCGGTGGTCACGTCGGTGCCGGTCAGAGCGGTGACATGGCCGATCCGGGGCTGGTGGAAGGTGAGCCCGGCCAGCTCGGCGGCGAACTCCGCCACCATCGGCTCCATCAGCGGCGAGTGGAAGGCGTGGCTGACCGTCAGCCGCCGGGTGCGGCGGCCCCGCGACGCCCAGTGCTCGGCGACCCGCAGACAGGTGTCCTCGTCACCCGAGATCACCACGCTCTGCGGTCCGTTGACGGCGGCCACCCCGGCCAGCTCCTCAAGACCGGCCAGCGTGGGCGCCACCTCCGCCGGGGAGGCGGCGACCGCCACCATCGCGCCCCGGGCCGGCAGCGCCTGCATCAGCCGCCCCCGGGCGGTGACCATGCGCGCCGCGTCCGGCAGGTCCCAGACCCCGGCGACATGGGCGGCGGCGATCTCGCCCACCGAGTGACCGGCCAGCTCGTCGGGGCGTACGCCCAGCGACTCCAGCAGGGCGAACGCGGCGACCTGATAGGCGAACAGGGCGGGCTGGGTGTAGCGGGTCTCGTCGAGCCGCGCGGCGTCGTCGCCGTCCTCGGCCCACATGACCTCGCGCAGCGGCCGGTCCAGGTGCACGTCGAGCGCGGCGCACACCTCGTCGAAGGCGGCGGCGAAGACCGGGAAGGCACCGTACAGCTCACGGCCCATACCGGCCCGCTGGCCGCCCTGGCCGGTGAAGAGGAACGCGGTCTGGGTGACCGGACGGGCCTTCCCCGAGACCACCCGGGCCTCCTGGCCCCGGTCGCGCAGCTCGGTCAGCCCGGCCAGCAGCTCGTCCCTGGTCCTGCCCAGCACCACCGCGCCGTACGGGAAGCGGGAGCGGGTCCGGGCCAGCGAGTACGCCACATCGGCGGGGCGCGCCCCGGGGTCGGCGCCGACCAGGTCGAGAAGGCGCCCGGCCTGGCCCTTGAGGGAGGTCTCGCCGTGTGCGCTCAGCGCCCAGGCGAAGGGGCGCGGCGGCTTCGCGGGGGAGTCGGCAGGGGGCTCGGGGAGGGGGGCCGGCGCCGGGGCGGCCGGTGGCTGTTCGAGGATGACGTGCGCGTTGGTGCCGCTGATGCCGAAGGAGGAGACGGCGGCCCGGCGCGGCCGGTCCACCTCGGGCCAGGGTCGCGCCTCGGCGAGCGCGCGCACCGCGCCGCTCGCCCAGTCCACCCGGGGCGAGGGCTCGTCCATGTGCAGGATCGCGGGCAGCGTCCCGCGCTCCATCGCCGTCACCATCTTGATGACCCCGGCGACCCCCGCGGCGGCCTGGGTGTGGCCGATGTTGGACTTCACCGAACCGATCCACAGCGGCCGTTCGGCGGGCCGGTCCTGGCCGTAGGTGGCGAGCAGCGCCTCCGCCTCCAGCGGGTCGCCGAGCGCGGTGCCGGTGCCGTGCGCCTCGATGGCGTCCACACTGTCGGCCGTGAGCCCGGAGACCGCGAGGGCCTGCCGGATGACCCGCTCCTGCGCGGGGCCGTTGGGCGCGGTGAGCCCGTTGGAGGCGCCGTCCTGGTTGACGGCGGAGCCGCGGACAACCGCGAGCACGCGGTGGCCGCCCCGCCGGGCGTCGGAGAGCCGCTCCAGCAGCAGCATGCCGACGCCCTCGGCGAACGCGGTGCCGTTGGCGGCGGCCGAGAACGGCTTGCAGCGGCCGTCGGCGGCCAGCCCGTTCTGCCGGCTGAACTCCACGAAGGTGCCCGGCCGGGACATCAGCGTCACCCCGCCCGCCAGCGCCAGCGAGCACTCGCCCCGGCTCAGCGCCTGGGCGGCCAGATGCAGGGCGACCAGCGAGGAGGAACAGGCGGTGTCCACCGAGATCGCCGGGCCGTTGAAGCCGAGGGTGTACGAGATCCGGCCGGAGGCGACACTCATATGGGTGCCGGTGATCAGATGGCCGTCGGTGCCGTCGGTCGGCTGGTCCCAGCGGGGGCCGTAGTCACCGGCCATCACCCCGACGAAGACCCCCGTGTCGGAGCCGCGCAGCCCCGCCGGGTCGAGACCGGCCCGCTCGATGGTCTCCCAGGTGGTCTCCAGCAGCAGCCGCTGCTGCGGGTCCATGGCCAGCGCCTCGCGCGGGCTGATCCCGAAGAACCCGGCGTCGAACTGGTCGGCGTCGTGCAGGAAGCCGCCGCTCAGGACGTAACTGGTGCCGGAACCCTCGCCCGTGAGGGCGTCCAGGTCCCAGCCCCGGTTGGTGGGGAACGGGGTGATGGCGTCCACCTCGTCGGCGACCAGCCGCCACAGCTCCTCGGCGGAGGCCACCCCGCCCGGGTAGCGGCAGCCCATTCCGACGATCACCACGGGATCGTTTTCGAAGCCCGCGGTACGCCGGGCCGGGACGGGGGCGGTCGGAGCCGGGGCGGTGGCCGCCGCCTTGAGCCGGTCGTGCAGATGGTCCGTCAGCCGCCGCGGCGTCGGGAAGTCGTACAGCAGCGAGGTGGGCAGCTGGAGCCCGGTCGCCGCGCCGAGCCGGCGCCGCAGCTCGACCGTGCCCAGCGAGTCCAGGCCCAGGTCCTTGAAGCTGTCGGCCGGATCCAGGGCGCCCGCGTCCCCGCCGACCAGGGCGGCGGTGCTGTCGGTGACGATGCGCAGCAGCTCCCGCGCGGAGCGCGCCGGGGCCGCCTGTGCCGTGCCGCCGGCCGGGGCCGGGGCGTACCCCTCCCGGCCGTCCGCCGAGGGCAGTCCGGCGCCGGAGAGCCAGTGCCGCTCGCGCTGGAAGGCGTACGTCGGCAGGTCGGTGAGGCGGGCGCCGGGCGTGGCACAGAGCGCCCGCCGGTCGACGGCGGCCCCCCTGACGTACGCCTCGGCGAGCATCCGCCGTACCCGCTCCGCACCCCCGTCGCCGCGCCGCAGCGTGCCCACGACCGCGTCGGCGAGCCCCGCCCGCTCGGCGGTCTCCTCCACCCCGGCCAACAGCACCGGATGCGGGCTGCACTCGACGAAGAGACCGCAGGCGAGAGAGAGCCCCGCCTCGACGGCGCGGGTGAACTCCACCGGCTGACGGAGGTTGCGGTACCAGTACTCGGCGTCCAGACCGGCGGTGTCCAGCGGTTCACCGGTGACGGTGGAGAGGAACGGGACGGCGACGGAGACCGGACGGACCGGGGCCAGCTCCCGCAGGATCTCCTCGCGCAGCTCCGTCACGGCCGCCGAGTGCGAGGCGTAGTCGATGGGGAGGATCTTGGCCCGGTGACCTGCCTCCTCCAGGACGTTCCGTACCGTCACCAGTGCCTCGGCGGGTCCGGAGACCACCGTCGACCGCTCGCCGCCGATCACCGCCACCGACACCTCGGGGGCGTGCTCGGAGAGGACCCCGTCGAGTACGGCACGGGGCGCCGCCACCGACATCATCCCGCCGCCCCGCCCGGCCAGCCGCGCCACGGCACGGGCGCGCAGCGCCACCACCCGGGCGGCGTCCTCGGTCGAGAGTGCCCCGATCACCGTCGCGGCGGCGATCTCGCCCTGCGAGTGCCCGATCACCATGTCCGGTTCCACACCGTACGCGCGCCACACCTCGGCCAGCGAGACCATGACCGCCCACAGCGTGGGCTGTACGACATCGAGCCGCTCCAGCGCGGGAGCGCCGGGCAGCCCCCGCACCACATCGAGCAGCGCGAAGTCGGTGAACGGCGCCAGCGCCTTCGCGCACTGCGCCATCCGGGCCGCGAACTCCGGTGATACGTCCAGCAGTTCGCGGGCCATGGCGGGCCACTCGGAGCCCTGCCCGGGGAAGACGAAGGCGGTACGGCCCGGTGTCGCGGTACCCGTCACCACCGCCTCGTCGGGCTCACCGGCGGCCAGCGCCCGCAGCGCGGCCAGCCGGGCGGCGGGGCCGTCGCCCAGCACCGCCGCCCGGTGGTCGAACTCGGCACGGGTCCGCACCAGCGAGAGCGCCGTGTCGGCCGCCTCCGCCGCGCCGAGCCCGTCCTCGCCACCGGAACCGAGCCGCCGGGCCAGCGCCCCGGCCTGCCCGCGCAGCGCGCCGGCCGAACGGCCGCTCAGCAGCCAGGGCGCGCCGGCGGCGGTCACGGCGTGGGCCATGCCGGTGGTGTCCGTACCGTCCGAACCTTCCGTACCGTCCGAACTGTCGGTACCTTCCGGGCTGTCCGCGGGGGCGGGCGGTTCGGCGATCAGCAGATGGCAGTTGGTGCCGCCCATGCCGAAGGCGCTGACACCGGCGATCAGCCGCCGGTCGGCGGACGGCCAGTCCCGGGCGCTGTCGGCGACGCGCAGACCGAGTCCGTCCAGCGGGATCGCCGGGTTGGCGGCGGCGAAGTGGAGGCTGGCCGGGAGCCGGCGGTGGGTGATGCTCAGGACGACCTTGAGCAGACCGGCGATACCGGCCGCGCCCTCCAGATGGCCGATGTTGGTCTTGGCGGAGCCGACGAGCAGCCGGCTGTCGCCCTCCCGGCCCGCGCCCAGCGCGGTTCCGAGCGCCGCCGCCTCGACGGGGTCGCCGACGGGGGTGCCGGTGCCGTGCAGCTCCACGTACTGGACGGCGTCCGGGGCGACCCCGGCGCGGCGGGCGGCGAGCCGGACCACCTCGCTCTGGGCCCGCTCGCTGGGCATGGTCAGACTGTCCCCGCCGCCGTCGTTGTTGACGGCGCCGCCCAGGATGACGCTGTACACGGGGTCGCCGTCGGCGAGCGCGGCGGCCAGCGGCTTGAGGACGACGACCGCGCCGCCCTCGCCGCGTACGTACCCGTTGGCCCGGCTGTCGAAGGTGTAGCACCGGCCGTCGGGGGAGAGCGCGCCGAACCGGTCGATGGTGTCCGTGGTCTCCGCCAGGAGGTTCAGATTGACACCGCCCGCCAGCGCGACCCGGGTCTCGCCCCGGCGCAGGCTCTCGCAGGCGGCGTGCACGGCCACCAGCGAGGACGACTGCCCGGTGTCGACGGTGAGGCTGGGGCCGCGCAGCCCGAGCAGATAGGAGACCCGGTTGGCGATGATGCCGCGCTGGGTGCCGGTGAGCCCGTACGAACCGGCGGCCTCGGGGCCCAGCCGGTCCTGGAGGGTGGCGTAGTCGTCGGCGATGGCCCCGATGAAGACCCCGGTGGCGGTGGAGCGCAGCCCGGCGGGCACGATCCGCGCGTTCTCCAGCGCCTGCCAGGCCAGCTCCAGCACCAGTCGCTGCTGCGGGTCCATCGCGTCGGCCTCGTAGGGGCCGATGTCGAAGAAGGCCGCGTCGAAGGCGTCCACGTCCTCGATGAACCCGCCCCGCCGGGGACCGCCCGCCGCCCCGTCCGGCCAGCGTCCGGGCGGCGCCTCGGTCACCGCGTCCCGGCCCTCGCTGAGCAGCCGCCAGTAGGCGGCGGGGCTGTCCGCTCCGGGCAGTCGGCAGGACATGCCGACGACGGCGATCGGAGAGTCCGTGGCGGACGGGGCGGAGGCGGGGTTCATCGAGTCGTCCATATGCAGTGTGACCTCGGGTTTCCATGCAAAAAACACACCACCGGGGGTGATGGTGTTGTTGTCCGTCGCTTGGTCGGCCGGCCCGGCCGGGGTGTGTTCCCCGGCCGGGCCGCGCCTGAACTACCTGTTCTCGTCGAGGAATTCGACGATGTGCCCGAACACGTCGATGGCGGCGCTGCGCCCGATGAACGGGTCCACGTGCCCGAAGCCGGGGATCTCGGTGTACCGCACGTCCAGCTGCGGGAACCGCTCCCCGAGGACCTCGTAACACACCTTGTTGGAGTCCGCCCACAGCTTGTTCAGGCTGCCCGACATCAGCAGCACCGGGCAGTCGATACGGTCCGCGTGGTCCAGCGCGTTCTCCGGCAGGGCGCCGTAACGGCTGTCGTTGTTGTTCCAGCGGGTCACGGAGTGGGCCAGTTCGTTCTGCCGCAGATGGGGCAGGCTGCACAGCGGCACGGAGCCGAAGAGGTCCGCGAGCCGGTCATGGGTCTCCGGGCGCAGGTTCTCGTGGACGAAGAGCGAAGCACCCATCCCCCAGGCCGAGTTGTGCAGGATCTGGCAGGTCGGGTCCTTGCAGTCCGCGCCGATCGAGGCCAGCGCGAAGGCCGGGGTGTGCTTGGACCAGAAGCCGGCCTTGCGGATGTCCACTGCCTGGAACCTGCGGTTGCGCAGGATCTCGGTGCCCACATGCATCCGCAGCCGGGCCTTGCCGTACACCTTCGGGGTGAGGAAGACACCCTGCGCGACCACCCCGGCGAGCCCCGGCACCAGACCGGCCGCCATGCTCATGGAGAGGGTCATCGCCCCGATGCAGTGGGCCACCACCTGGAGCGACCGGTCGCCGATCCGCTCGCGGATATGGGCGACGGCCTCCGGGATGTCGTACAGCGACACATCGTCGTACGTGTAGCGGCTGCCGTCCTCGTTGTACGGAAGCCGGCGGCTGCCCCGCCAGTCCAGCATCCAGGGTTCGTAGCCGGCGTCGAGCAGCACGTCCACCAGATTGCGGATCTCCGGCTGTGTGAACATGTCGGCGGAGGCGGTGTGACCGTGCAGCAGCAGCACCGCCGGGCGGTCTCCGTCGCCCCGGTGGACCCGGGTCAGGGCGAGCCGGGTACCGTCCGAGACCCGGATCGGAATGTGCTCGATGGTGGCCTTGTCCGGCTGAGCACAGAGGGGTATCAGTTTCATCGCTTACGTTCCTCCAGGCGCGTGCGCCGCAGATCCAGCAGTTCCGCCCCGGCCCGCATCATCGGCTCCATCAGCCCCTGGCCGATCTGCCAGCCGAACCAGGCCATCCAGGTGACCTTGGCCAGCCGCCGTTCCTGCGAGGTCAGGTCCGCCTTGACCTTGATTCCGTCGATCTGTTCCCGTACGTAGCTGTCGGACGGGACCACCACCACACCGGAGAGGCTCGCCGGCTCGCCCTCCCGGCCCAGCTCCACGGCGAGCGTCCGGGCCTGCTTCATCAGGTCGCGCCGGGCGCGGGCCGTCTTCTGGCCCTCCAGCCACCACAGGCCGCCGTCGGCGTCGCGCAGTCTCACCCGGTACCGCAGCAGCGGATGGCGGATGCCGTGGGCGCGCGGAATGCCGTGGTGCGGACGGACCCAGATATCACCCCCCAGCACCGTCAGCGGCTCGGCGTGCAGCCGCTCGCAGCGCACCTCGCCCTCGAGAATGTCGATGCGGCGCTCCTTCACCAACTGGTACATGCTCGCGATGGACAACTGCATCTTCAGCGTGCAGGCGGTGTCGGCCGGTTCGCCGACCGGGCCGAGCCGGCCCCGCATGGTCTCCGGGAACCACAGGTACGGCGAGTCGTCCCGGTGCGGCAGCGCGGCCAGACCGTCCTCCGCCATCCGCTCGTACGACTTGAGCTGGGCCTGGCTGTCGTACCGCTCGGCCTCGGGCAGCTTGTACCGCTCCACGAAGGCGTCGGTGCGCTCGGCGGTGGCGGGCGGGTTGAAGAGGTTGGCCTCGCAGAGCCGCACCCCGGTGGAACTGCTCAGCACCCGCACCAGCGGATCGAGCGCGGGCACCGGCTGCTCCTCGACACGGGCGAAGAACCGCTCACGCCACTCGTCCCAGTCGACGATCCGCAGATTCATGCCGCTGAGCTGCGTGTCCCGGATCAGGTCCTCCAGGCTGTTGGGCTTCCCGGTGAGGTTGTACGTCTTCCCCCAGCCGTCCGGTTCGCAGACCACCGAGGCCGCCACCCGGCTCACCCAGTCCACCGGCGCGATGTTGAAGGCGCGCAGCGCCGGCACGATCCGGTAGCGGGTGATCGCCGACAGGAAGCCGGTGAGCAGGTCCTGCGGGTTGTAGGCGCCGGTCTGGGTGTGGCCGCCGATGGCGCCGGGGCGCAACAGGGTCACCGTCAGACCGTGTTCACGGGCCCGGCGCAGGGCCACCTCGGCGGCCCACTTGGACTGTTCGTAGCCGGTGGGCAGTTTGTCGATGTGCGCGAGCGGCGTGTCGTCGCCGATGGCGGCGATGCCCGGCTCGTTGAAGACGGCCGTCGAGGAGATCTGGTGCAGCGGCTTCACCGGCCCGGTGGTGGCCAGTTCGGCGAGTATCAGCGGGCCCAGCACATTGGACTGGCGCAGCGACTGGTAGCCGCGCAGGAAGTCCACCGCCGCCGCCACGCTGACGATCGAGTCGATCTCGTGCGCCAGCGCCAGCCAGCGGTCCTCGGTCAGCCCCAGCCGGGGCTGCCGGACATCGCCGGGCAGCAGGGTCACCCGGCGCCGCAGCTCCGCCGACCAGGGCAGGTGGTAGCCGGCGAGCGCTTCGGCGAGCCGCTTCTCGGCCAGCTGTTCGTCGGCGGCCCGCACCAGACAGACCACCTGGGCGTCGCTCCGGCGCAGCAGGTCGAAGAGGATGTGGCTGCCCAGGAAGCCGGTGGCGCCGGTCAGCAGGATCCGGCGGGGCACGACCGGTTCGGGCGCGCCGACGAAGGGCAGTGTGTCGACGCGGCCCAGGTCGGCCAGGATCTGGCTCAGGTCCTCGTCGGTGCAGACGGGGCCGGTGGCCGGGGTGAGTCGGTGCACCGGCAAGGCGATCTCCGCCGGGCGCGGCAGGATGATCCGCGCCGGTGTCCGGGCCCCGGTCCGTATCGCCACCGGCTGCCGGGGACCGGGCGGCGCGGCGGCGTCGGCCGGGGGCGCTTGGGTGCCGGGTTCGGCGAGCCAGCGTTGGGCGAGGCGGCGGGGCCGGGCGTCGGCGAAGACATCGTCCAGGCTGAGCCGGACGTTCAGTTCGCGGACGAGGGTGGCGACCAGTTCCACGGCGGTGACCGAGGTGGCGCCCGCGTCGAAGAGGTCCGTCTCCGGGTCGACGGTGCCGCCGCCGATGAGACCGGCCGCCCTGGCGGCGATGGCGGAGGCGAGCCGGTCGACGTCCCAGGGGCCGTCGGCGGGCGCGTCGCCCGTTCCACCGGTGGTCTTGCCGACGGAGGGCCGGCCGTCCGGCGTACCCCCGAGGCTCCGGTCCGGCTTCCCGCCGGTTGCCGAGCGCCGGGCACGGGCCAACAGCTCCGCGACCGCGTCCCGTCCTCGGCGGCCGCCTTCTATCAGTTGCGCTTCCTGGCGGCGGTCCGCGTCCGGGCTGCGCGTGCCCCGGTTCTCGCCGACCTCACCCACGTGATCGCTCATGGTGAGTCCTCGATGCTCTTCGTTCCTTCGCCCGCCGCATGGCCGGTGATCAATAACGGTCAGTCTCGCCACGGGAGCGCTGTATGAACCAGCCACACAAGTTGGTAGTCGAGCTGTGGTTTCCCGCGGCCGGGAATGGCTATCTTCAACGGGATTGGCCGGGTTGTTCCCGATTCAGGATAGGAATCCGACATTAAGGTCGAAGGCGTTCTATGTAATCCCAGTCGGATGGCCGCCCCCCGGGATCCCGTCCTATCGCCACTCGGAGTCGTCGATCCTGACGTTCATGAAGGAGGTGTGCAGATCAATGTATTCTCCCGGAGGTAGACGGGAGCGCGGGCAGGTTCCACGGGCATCAGCGTCGATTCCGAAGGACCCTTTCCCTGCTGTTCGATCCCCCCACGTTGACCTCGGAAGCGGGAAAAGAAAATGCCTTTCTCCTATACTTTCTACAGGTCATTAGACGACCTCGCGGATGGGTGTGGCGAATCTCGGTGCGAAGTCTGTCGGATCATTGCCGGATCGCGTACGGACTGGCTGGAGGGGCATATCGGGAAGGCGCTGGCCGGGGCGGCGGAAGCCGAGAAGACGGTGGCGGCGCGGCGGGGCCGCTGCCCCTCCAACTCGTTGGCCTGGAGCGCCGAACTCGCCATCATGCTGCGGGATTTCCCCCGGGCCCGGAAACTGCTCCAGGGGGAATCGTCCGAGACCCCCGGCCCCGAGGGTTCCCACCCCGGGGGCGCCGACCCCGACTGTTCCCGGCGGCACCGGTACGCGGTGCAACTGCTCCAGGCGTATCTGGCGTTCACCAGCGGAGACGTCGAGTGCGCCATCGCTCTGACCCTCGAAGGGCTGAACGCCGCCGAGCGGTGCGGGACGCGGACCTGGCATCCGCTGGGCCACACCCTGCTGGCCGGTGCCGCGCTGCGCAAGGTCGACCTCGCCATGGCGATGACGTACGTCACCCGGATCGGTGAGGACGCGCTGCTCGGCCACCCGCAGAACACACCGGGCCAGTCCGCCTGGGTGGCGGCGCTCGCGTACCGGGCGAAGGACAACCTGCCGGCCGCGCTGCGGATGATCACCGAACTCGCCGAGCCGGGACCGGCCGGCCGCGAGCTGCTGCTCGCCCAGCCCGGCGCCGCGCCCTGGATAGTCAGGTTCGCCCTCCAGGCGAAGGAACCCGGGCTGGCCGCGCGGGCGTTACGGACGGCCGAAGGGCTCGCGGAGGCCAACCCCCGCTTCCCGACGGTCACCGCGCCGGTGCTGCACGCGCGCGCCCTCGTCGAGCGTGACCCCGATGGCCTCCGGCGCGCCGCCGACGCCCATGTCGACCCCTGGGCGAAGGCCTCCGCGCTGGAGGACGTCGGCACCCTGATGGCTGCCGGAGCCGGGCGTAAATTCGCCGCCAGGGCGCTGGACGAGGCGAGTATCCACTATATGAACTCGGGCTCCTCCTACGACTGTCTCCGGGTGAAGTCGAAAATCAGGGAAATCGGCGGATTCAGTATTCATCAACCGAGGAAAGAGAAGCCGCAGGTTGTCTTCACCCAGCTGACCGGGACCGAATATTCGGTCGCCAAACTGGTCTCCCAGGGGATGACTAATATCCAGGTGGCGAGAATGCTCTCGCTCTCACGTCACACCGTGGCCTTCCACCTCCGGAAGGTGTTCCGCAAGCTGGATGTATCCTCGCGGGTGGAGCTGGCCTGTATATGGAACAAGCGGAGCGCGTGAACGGCCTCGTGGCCCGGTCGTGCGGGTTTGTTGCCGGTTGCGCGGGGGGCATTCCGATGAGGTTCCTGTCAGTTTCCAATGAAACCGCTGTTCCCCGGGTGTGTGTTTCCCGGGGGAGCCGTCCGGGCCGGGCGCGGGGAATGAGACATTGTTCATAGGGCGATGGCGCCCGTGGTGCTCCGGTGGCGCGGCAGCCACCGCGCCGCTTCGTCCGGCGGGCTACCGTGCCCGGCCTCCCGACACGGCGTCCGGAAAGCACCGCCCCGGCCGGCCGAACCGCCGGGCCGCCGCGGTGGGCGAACTCAGCTCGGGGGACTGGGTGAGAACGGCTTGTTCGAGATCCCTCAGCTCCGGGCCGGGTGGGGCGCCGAACTCGTGGGCGAGCGCGAGCCGGGTGCGTTGGTACAGCTCCAGCGCGTCGGCCTGCCGGTCGCTCTGGTATAGGGCGAACATCAGCTGTGCGCACAGCCGTTCCCTGGCGGGTTCCGCCGCCGTCGCGACGTTCAGCTCCGCCATCACCTCCGCGTGCCGGCCCAGCATCAGATCGGCGGTGATCCGGTCCGAGAGCACCTCCCACCGGTCGTCCTCCAGCGCGGTCAACTCCGGCCAGGTGACACCCGCTTCGACCAGATCGGCCAGCGCCTGGCCCCGCCACAGGCCGAGCGCGTCCCCCAGGAGCCGGGACGCCTGTTCCCAGGCTCCGGCCGAGAGCCGGTCCCGCCCGCGCTCGGCGAGGTGCGCGTAACGCGAAAGATCGATGTGATTTTCCGGTACGTGTAAAACGTAGCCCTGCTGGTGGGCCGGCAGGGAGTACGGCGGCGCGCTCGCCGGACCGCCTTCGGACGGCAGCGCTCGACGCAGTCCGTAAACGGCGTTCTGCAGTATTTTCCGCGCGGTGGCCGGTTCGTTTTCCTCCCACAGGGCCTCGCTGAGCCGTCGTGCGGTGACCGGAGCGTTCGCGTGCAGCAGCAGAAAGCCCAGAACGGCGCGTTGGCGAACGCCCCCGAGCGGCAGCCGCTCTCCGTCGTGCAGTACTTCCAGAGGGCCCAGGATATTGAATTCCACTGCGGATACTTCCCGTCTTGAAATCTGACGCCTGTGGGGAGGTCGTCGGAATTTTAAGGGACGGAAGGATTCGACGGAGAAGCGTTTTGCCATCAATGGGGAGCCGTTGGCCGGGTTTGCTGCCCGGCCACACGGCGCTCCACGCGTTGTTGTGGCCGGAGTCACTTTCCGCCGGGCGCGTTGTGACGTACGCATTGCTCGTCCCGGGCGGGCCCGGCAACCGCTGTCGCCGGCGGGCGGGCGGTCCGGGGCGACGGCGGAGAAACCGCCCTTTAGGGCGGGAAGCGGATTAATGGACGCATTATTCTTTTTGTCCCGCTTAATCTTTCCCGAAAGTCTCCGATCTGTGCCCGAACGCACCTTGCTGAAGAGGTGGCTCTTGCCGTGGGGTGAGTCGGTGATGTCTGATCGTCCGTGTTACTCGTGTTTCTGCGGGCGCAATGGCAAGGGGGCCGCCGTCGCATGCGCAGACACGCCGCACGGCGAGGGGGAAAGGTTCATGAATCCGGACCGGAAGATCCCACAGGTATCTCACGAGTATCCCGCGAGAACTGATCCACCGTGTGTGAAACCCGATCTTCGGCGGCGAGCGCGGCCCGCGGTGCGAACAGTCGGCTTTCGATAGCTCGGCGGGTGCCTGACCGGCTCCGCCGAGATCTTTCCGCGCGCTGGCGGGGCGGGCTGCCGCGCCAGGAGCGGCCGGAAGAGCGACAACGAATACCGCCGACGTTTTCAGCCGGACGCGCGGCCGATTGTCGTGGGTGCCGGCGGATGTGGTCCGGCGTGTATGTCCGCGCTGCCCGGAAGCCGCTCGGCCTCGGCGCGATAACCCATCCGTATATCAGTGTGCGAGACCCGCGCCTTGCCGTGCCTCCCGGCGCCGCGAGGCCATGGCGCCGGTTCGGGCGCCGTACACGCCGCACGGCGGTCCGTCGGTGACACCGCGGTGCCGCCGATTCGTCACTCCCTGTGTTCTCCCTCTCACCCCACTCGCGGAGATCTCCGCCGTGAAATTGCCGGAGGCATATTCCATGACCATGCAGACCGAGACCACCTCCGCGGTCGCCCGACACCGGTTCGTCCGCCCCGACGCCGGAAACCGGAGCACCGGGACGACCGCCGAAACGTACCGGGGGAACCTGCGGTTCAACGTGCTCGGACCGCTGGAGGTGCTGCGGGGCGGTACGCGGCTGGAGCTCAGCGGGGCCAAGCAGCGTGCCGTCCTGGGCTATCTGCTGCTGCGCCCGAACCAGGCGACGGCCACCAGCGAACTGATGGCGGCGCTGTGGCAGGGCCCCGCGCCGACCTCGGCGCGCAAGATGGTCCAGAACGCGGTGTGGCGGCTGCGGAACCTCCTGGACGCCCATGCGGAAGGGGCCCCGGCCGATACCGTATCGCTCCGGTCCCGCCCTCCCGGCTATCTGCTGGAGGTGAACCCGAAAGCGCTCGACCTGCACCGATTCCACGAACTGGCCGCGCAGGGGCGGGCCCGGATGCGGGAGGGCGAGGTGGCGACGGCGTCCCTGTACTGGCGCGAGGCGCTCGCCCTGTGGCGCGGCTCCATGCTGGCCGACCTGGCCGAGGAGGGCGTCACCTGGCCGCAGCTGGAGGCGACGGAGACGGCCCGACTCGACGTCCTGGAGGAGTACTTCGACGCGGAACTGGCCCTGGGACGGCACGACGGAGTGCTTCCCGAGCTCCAGACGATCACCAGAGCCGAGCCACGGCGGGAACGGTTCATCGGGCAGCTCATGCTCACACTCCACCGCAGCGGACGGCACTCCGAGGCACTCGACGTCTACACCGCGATCCGCACGGAGCTGGCGGAGGAACTCGGACTGGAACCGGGCCGCAGGCTCCAGGAGTTGAGGCAGGCGATCCTCGACAACGACCCCGCCCTGGACATCACACCGCTGCCGGGCACCGTCCACCTGTCCGCGGGGCCCCCGGCACGCCCCCCGGCAGGACCCGACGACACCCCGCCGCCGGTGCCCGGCGGCCCCGGCGCTCTTGTACGGGAACGCCGGGAGGTCAGCGTCGCGCTGATCAACGCGTTCGTCCCCACGGGCCCGGACTTCGGCGACCCCGAGCGGATCGACCTGGTGATGGCGGCCCTGCACGAAGTCGTCCGGGACGAGGCGGACCGGTTCGGCGGCACGGTCACGGCCCGGATCGGTTCCGTCTGGCTCGTCGTCTTCGGCGCCCGGGGCAGCCGGGGGAACGAGCCGATGCGGGCGGTGCTGATGGCGCTCGCCGTCCGCCACCGCATCCGGTGGCGATGGCACCGCGAACAGCGGCTCCGTATCAGGGCGATGGTCGACACCGGAGACGCCCTGGTCCAGTACGTTCCCGACGACCGGGGCACACCGTCGGTGACCAGCGCGGCGCTGGACCACACCCAGTCCCTGCTGCCGCTCGTACCGCTCGACGAGATCTGGGTCGGCAAGGACACCCGCGAGCGGACCGACAACCGGATCGACTACGAACGGGCCCGTGTCTCGGCCACCTGGACGGTACGGGGACTGCGGTGCGTCGGAGTACGGGACGACACGCCTCCCCTGCTCGACCGCGCGGACGGGGTGCGGGCCCTCGCGACCCTGCTCGACGCGGACCGGACGGGGCCCCGGGTCGCGCTCGTGGTGGGTGACGCGGGCATGGGGAAGAGCTCGATGCTCGTCGAGTTCGAGCGGCTGGCCGCCCGGCGCGACACAGCCTCTCGGCCACTGCTGGCCCACATCTTCCCCTGCACGGTCGACGACAGTCCGCTCGGCATCGTCGCCGCCGAACTCTGCGCGAGCTGCGGTATCGGGACCGACGACTCACCCGAGACCGCACGGGCGAAGCTGTGGACGACGGTGGAGCGGGTGACCACCGACACCGACGAGGCGTACCGGGTGTTCGAACCCCTGTTGGTCGCCGTCGGGCACGTGCCGGACCACGAGCGGGCGGTCATGGCGGAAGAGGTGGTGGCGGCATGGCTCACCCTGCTGGAGCGGCTGGCCGCCGAGCGGCCCGTGACCGTGGTCATCGACGACCTGCACGCGGCGGACGAGGCCGTGCTGCGGATCGTCGACCTGCTGGTCGACCCGGCCTGCCGGTCCCGGCTGAAGGTGGTCGCCGCGACCCGTCCCGAACTGTTCCGGTCCCGTCCCGCCTGGGGCGTGGCGTCCGGCCGGATGGTGACCGTGACGCTGCCGCGCCTGTCCGACGGTGCCGTGGCCCAGCAGACGCGGACGATCATCGCGGCGAGCGCCTCCCCCGACCGGCCCCGACCGGCCGTCGTGGCACCCGGCCTGATCGTCGAACTCATCGGGACCGTGACCGCGCTGGCCGACGGAAACCCGCTGTTCGCGGCGGAGTTCGTCCGGCTCGCGCTGCGCCGGACCCCGTCGGCCGCGCCCCCGGCCGGGGGCGGAGCGGCCCTGATTCCGCAGGTGGTCCAGCAGGTGTTACAGGCGGGGCTGGACGAGTTGCCGGCCGACCTCAGGGCCGTCGTCCAGGACGCCGCCGTGATCGGCGAGGGCATCCGGCCGGACACCCTCGCCGCGCTGCGGCGGCAGCGGGACGGCGAGGTGGCGGGCGCGCTCGCCGAACTCACCCGGCGCGGCGTCCTCGCGTCGGTGGCCACCGACGACGGCACCACCGTGTTCGGCTTCCGGCAGCCGCTGCTCCGGGAGGTGGCGTACGCGCAGATCCCGCAGGACCTGCGGGCCGCCAAACACGCCGCACTGGCGGAGCGGTCGGGGGGCTGCCCGTCTCCCGGTGTGCCGCGCCCACCGGCGGCGCCGGAACTGCTGCGCCTGCGCTCCGTCGTGGAGCGACTGGGCCGGTGACTCACCGGCCCCGGGCGGTGACCACCCGCCCCGGGGCCGGACCGGCGGTGTAGAGCAGGTCGACCAGGTCCTCGCGCCGCTCGGTCACCTTCCGCTGGTTGAGGTACCCCTTGTCGGTGATCTCGCCGTCGTCGATGCTCGGCGGCTCGGGGCGGATGTACGGCGCGTCCACGCCTCCAGCGGCACCACCGTCCCACCAGCACCAGCACCAGCACCAGCACCAGCACCAGCACCAGCACCAGCACCAGCCGCTCGACGCGCGGGGCGGCGCCCGCACCGGCGTTGAGCGAGGCCAGTGCCTCCGCGAGATGCCGGCGCGGTCCGTCGTGGCCGAGCAGCTCCGCGCCGTCGGTGGCCCGGGTCCCCAGCAGCTCGTTGGCCCGGGCCGGCGCGAGCCAGGCGATCGCCGCGACATACGGGCGGTCGCCACCGACCAGCACGACATCCGAGAGCACCCCGGTGGCCGACAGCAACGCGTTGCGCAGCCGGGCGCAGACCACCCAGGTGTCGTTGGCGAGTTTGAAGTCCTCGGCGATCCGGCCGTCGAAGGCCGGCCCGAGGCGCGGGTCGCCGCCCGGATCGAGCAGCCGTGCCGCGTCGCCCGTACGGTAATAGCCCTCCTCGTCGACCGCGTCGGACACCTCGACGCCCGGATACCGGGGGTGACCGAGGGGCTGCGCACTCGGAGTTCGACCCGCCCGCCGCCCGGGACCGGCTTCAGGCCGCCGCCCGGCAGCACGGCGGCGTCCATCGCGGTACGGAACCGGGCCCCGTCGTCGGCGTACACCAGCCCCGGCCGCACCAGGGCGGCGATGGCGCGCAGGCGCTCGTGATCGGTGCTGCGCAGCGAGTAGGGCACGCCGACCGGCACGACCGGCACGACCGGCACGACCGGCACGACCGGTACGACCGGTACGCCGGTGAGGTAGCCGGCGAGGGTGAGCAGCAGATGGTCGAGGGAGTTGCCGGACAGCAGCAGCACCGGCGCGTGCGGCCCGTATCCCCGGTCCAGGAACGTCTGGCCCAGCGCGGCGGCCGCCCCGGCCGCCGCGCCGTACGTCAGTGTGTGCCAGCCGTCCCCGGCCCGCTCGGCCGCCAGCACCGGTCGGGACACTCCCGCGCCCAGTGGCACAACACGTGTGCGAGGGTGGGCGGATGGTCCGCCAGCCCCTGGCGGGCCCGGAGGATCCGGCTGTTGTCCGCGCGCTCCTCGCAGCTCACCTCGGCGACGGCGGTCATGGCCGGGCCCGCCCGATCGCCTCGTCGGACTCGGCGTCCCGCATGTCGAGCTGGACCATGCCGCGCAGTTCGCCGGAGCGGATCAGTGTGACGACGCGTTCGATGTCGGCGTCCAGCGCGCGGTCCCGGTCGAGGAAGGCGCAGACGCCGCGTACCGCGTCGTACGCCGTCCTGGTCGGGAGGCTGAGGTGCGCCAGGCCGCGCAGATCGGCCGCCTGGCACAGGGCGATGAGGTGGATCGCGGCGATACGCTGGACCAGTTCGACCACCGAACGGGCGTCGCGGGCCGCGATCGTCCCCATGCTGACCTTGTCCTGGTTGTGCGCCTCGGTGGAGCGCGAGAAGGACGCCGCGGGCATGGTCCACTTGAGCGCCTCGGCGGCCAGTGACGAGGCCGTGATCTGCATGCCCTTGAAGCCGTGGAACAGCCCCGCCTCGAAGTCGTCCGGCTCCAGCACCGGAATGAGGTTCGGGGTGAGGCCGTTGTTGAACTTCTCGTCGACGACGAGTTCCAGCTGACGGTCCAGCAGATCGCCGACGCTCGCCACCGCCGTCTTCAGGGCGTCCATTGCCTGGGCGACATGGCCGCCGTAGAAGTTGCCGCCGTTGCGCACCGCGCCGGCGGCCACGTCGAACAGCGGGTTGTCGTTGGAGGAGTTGACCTCGACGGTCAGCCAACGGTGGGCCCAGTCGGCGGTGTCGCGCAGGACGCCGGTGACATGCGGGGCGCAGCGCACCGAATAGTGGTCCTGGATCGGATGCTCCAGCTCCGCGAAGTCGGCGTCGGGCCGGCGGACCCCCCGGTCGGCCCCGACATCACCGGTGAGGATGGCCCGGATCGTCGCGGCGCTGTCCACCATGCCCTCGTGCGGCTTCGCCTCGAACAGGAACCGGGTGAAGTGCGCCGGGTTGCCGAGCAGCACCTGGCTGGTCAGCGCCGTGCACAGATCGGCGGCGAAGACCAGCTCCCGGGCGTCGTGCAGTGCCAGGACGGCGAAGCCGGACATGAACGAGGTGCCGTTGACCAGGGCCAGCCCCTCCTTGGCCTCCAGCGTCAGCGGAGTCAGACCGCACTCGGCGAGAGCGGTCGCCGCGGGCTTCAGCTCCCCCCGGTGCGTCACCGTGCCGTGCCCGGTGAGCACGGAGGCCAGATAGCTCAGCGGCACCAGGTCGCCGCTGGCACCCACCGAACCGCGCTCGGGGATCCGCGGCAGGATGCCCGCGTTGAGCAGGTCGATCAGCGCGGTGACCAGCTCCGGCCGCACCCCGGAGGCGCCCCGGGCGAGGCAGTTGGCGCGGATCGTCATGGTGGCCCGGACGACATCGTCCTCGGCGAGCGGGCCCACCCCCGAGGAGAGGAAGCGGATCAGGTTGTCCTGGAGGCGGGCGGTCTTGCGCGAGGATATCTGCCGGGCGCTGCTGTCGCCGAACCCGGAGGTCACCCCGTAGATCGGGGTGCCGAAGTCGATCAGGGAGTGTTTCATCGCGTTGGACGCGGCGATGGCCTCGGACGCCTCCGCGCCCAGCGCGACGGTGTGGGTGCCGGGGTGCCTGGCGACCGTGGAGATGTCCTCCAGGGAGAGCCGGTGCCCGTCGAGGGTCACCTCGCGCAGGCGGGCCCGCTGGTCGGCTGTGGGAATGAGCATGTCTGTCCTCTTCCTACTGCGGGAAGTAGCCCGTTCGGACAAAGAATTCGTCGTACGCGCGGAACAGCTCCCGGGTCGGCTCGGGGCGTACGATCCCGGTGCCTGCCAGCGCTGTGTCGGTGTCGGAGCTGTCCATTTCGAGGTACACGTCGGAGGAGCCGGCGCTACCGGAGACCGCCTCGAACGATTCGAGCAGCGGCAGCAGCGCGTTGCCGGGATCGGAGGTCACCCGGTCGCGCCAGGCGGAGCGGTCCAGTTCGACGAGCTCATGACCGAACGACCGCAGATGCTCCGCGAGTTCGGCGAAGGAGACGGACGCCCGGCCGGACATATGGAAGGTACCGCCCACCCCCTCCGGACGCCGGGTGAGCGCGAGTACGGCGGCGCTGACGTAGTCCACCGGCACGAGCTGGAAACCACCGCCGAGATCCGCCGGGACCGCGCGGGCCTGGAGCATTCCCTTGACGCTGAGCCAGACGAAGTCATGGGTCTGGCAGGCGCCGCTCCGCTGGTCGCCGGAGACCAGGTCCACCCGGTGGACCGTGACCGGCAGACCGCGCCCACGCGCCAGGCCGATGAGCTGCTCGGCCGCCCACTTGCTCCGTGTGTAGCCGTTGCGCAGCGCCTCGGGCGGCCCCGTGGGGTCGCCGGGGCCGAGCGGCACCCCGGGCGTCACCGGACCGGCGAAGACGCCGGTGGTGGAGAGATAGTGCACCGGTACGGTCCGGTGCCGGGAGGCCAGCCGCAGTATCTCGGCGGTCCCGTCGACATTGGCGGCCTTCAGAGCGGCGTACGGCTGGAGCCAGTTGACCTGCGCCCCCGCGTGGACGACCAGGTCGACCGAGCGGGACAGCGCGTCGAAACGGTCGGCCGTCAGACCGAGCAGGGGCTGCGCGAGGTCGCCGACGATCACTTCCAGACGGTCCTGGTCCACGTCGTCCCCCAGCTCGTACCACCGCAGGTTCTCCGTCAGACGGCGCAGCGCGTCCTCGTGGCCGGCGCCACGGACCAGACAGCGCACCACCGCGCTCGTGGTGCGCATCAGGTCGCGCAGCAGGAACGCGCCGATGAAGCCGGTCGCGCCGGTCAGCAGGACCTCGCCCGGGTCGGTGACGACGGAGACGGTGGTGGCGGCGGGCCGGATGTCGTCGGCGAGGGCGATACCGGCGGTGATGTCGGCGGCGATATCGGCGGTGGGATCGTCCCCGGCGGGGACGAGGTCGCGCAGCAGCCGGTCGGCGACGGCCCGGGGGGTCGGATGGTCGAAGACGAGCGTCGGCGGCAGCCGCAGCCCGGACGCGGCGTCGAGCTGATTGCGCAGCTGGACCGAGCCGAGGGAGTCGATGCCCAGCGCGGGGAAGGGCGCGTCGGCGCGTACGACTGCCGCGTCGCCGAGGCCCAGCAGACCGGCGACCCGGCTCCGTACGAGGTCGAGTACGCGGCCGGGGCGGTCGGCCACGGGCAGCGCGGCCAGCTCGTCGGCGAACGCCAGGGGGTCGTCGCCCGCCGCCGCGCGCCGGGTGCCGCGCCGGGCCAGCCCGCGCAGCAGGTGCGGGACCGACGGCTGCCGCCGTACCGCGTCCAGATCGATCGGGCAGGCGACGACGAGCGGGGCGCCGCTCGCGACGGCGGCGTCCAGCAGGACCATGCCGCGCTCGACGGAGACGGCCCCGAACCCCTCCCTGGCGACCCGGCCCAGATCCGTCGCGGCGGCCATGCCCCCCTCGTCCAGCGCCCACGGCCCCCAGGCCACCGAGACGGCGGGCAGACCGGCGGCGGCGCGCCGCTGGGCCAGCGCGTTGAGGGCGGTGTTGGCGGCGGCGTAGTTGGCCTGCCCCGCCCCGCCGAGGACACCGGCGACGGACGAGAACAGGACGAACGCGGTGAGGTCGTGATCGCGGGTCAGCTCGTCCAGATGCCGGGCCGCGTCGGCCTTGGGGCGCAGCACGGCGTCCAGACGCTCCGGCGTGAGCGCGGTGAACGCGCCGTCGTCGAGTATGCCGGCGGCGTGCACCACCGCGCGCAACGGCCGGTCGGCGGGGACGGAGTCCAGGACGGCGGCGAGGGCCGCGCGGTCACCGGCGTCGCACGCCTCGACGGTGGCGCGGGCGCCCAGCCCGGCCAGCTCCTCGACGAGGCGCGCCGCCCCGGGCGCACGGGGGCCGCTCCGGCTGGTCAGGACCAGGTGCCGCACCCGGTGGTGGGCGGCCAGATGCCGCGCCACATGGGCGCCGAGCGCGCCGGTGCCGCCGGTGATCAGCACGGTGCCGTCGCCGGGCCAGCCGCCGGTTCTGGCGGGGGCGGCGGGGAAGGGCGCGAGCCGGGGCACCAGGGCGCGGCCGTTCCGTAGTGCCACCTGGGGCACGCCGGAGGCGGCGACGGCGGCCAGGAGCGGCGGCGGTACGTCGGCGTCGGTATCGGTGTCGACCAGCACGAACCGGCCCGGGTGTTCGGACTGGGCGGAGCGCAGCAGGCCCCAGACGGGTGCCATGGAGGAGGGCGCCTCCCCGTCCACCGCGACCGCGCCCCGGGTCAGGACGGCGAGCGGGACATCGGCGGGGCCCTCGGCGAGCCGGCGCAGGGCCACATCGAGGACGCGGTGCAGCGGGGCCCCGGCGGCCACGCGCGCGACGGGCGGGGCGGGCCCGTCGGCGGCGGGCAGCACGACCGGCGTCCAGCCGACGCGGTACAGATCGCCCGGGGCGAGGGCCGGCGGCGGCTCGCCGTAGGTGATCCCGTCCACGGCGGCGATCACCCGCCCGGCCCGGTCGGTCAGCAGCAGCTCCGGCCCGTCCGGCGGGGCCGCCGGGACGCGGGCCGCGCGGGCCCCGGTGGCGTACGCGCGTACACCCCGCCAGTGGAGCACGGCCCGGTGGCCGACCGCGGCCGACAGCAGCTCCGGGTGGAGGATGTAGCGCTCGGCGTCGTCGCCGTCCACGGAGAGTTCGGTGGTCCCGGGGACGCTGTCCGGGGGCGGTACGAAGGGGGTCGGGCTGAGCAGGCCGTGGGCGTACGCGGTCCAGGCGCCGCCGCTGCCGGGGCGCGCGTGGATCCGCAGGGCGCGGCGGCCGTCCGCGTCCGCCGCGTCGACGGTGACCTGGAGGTGGACGCCGCCGCGCGGAGGCGGGGTCAGGGCGGCGACGACGGTCAGGGAGTCCACGGTGGTGCAGTCGACCTCGTCGGCCGCGCGCAGGGCGGCCTCGACCCAGACCGTCGCGGGCGTCCGGACATCCGCCAACTGCCCGGTGAGCGTGGCCTGTCCGCTGTCCGGGTCCTCGACGACGGAGGTCAGCAGCGGATGTCCGGTCGCGGGACGACCGGTGTCCTGCCGGGCGGTCTGCCAGTACCTGGTGTGGTCGAAGGCGTAGGTGGGAAGGCCGGTCCTGCGCGCACCGGAGCCGCTGAAGAATCCGGGCCAGTCCACCGGCAGACCGGCGGCGTAGAGCCGGCCGAGGGCGGTCAGCAGCGCGGTCGGCTCGTCGGTGGAGCGGCGGGTCAGCGCGACGGCGACCGGGGCTTCGGTGATCAGGGCCGTCAGCACCGCCGAGGGACCCACTTCCACGAAGGCGTCCACACCGTCGGCGGTCATGGCCGTGACGGCGTCGGCGAAGCGGACGGGTTCCCGCGCGTGCCGGACCCAGTAGTGCGGGTCGGTGAGTTCGCCGGGTCGTACCGGTTGTCCCGACAGGCCGGAGACCAGGGGGATGGTGGGTTCGCGCAGGGTGAGGGAGCCGAGGGTTTCGGCGTACTCGTCGAGCATCGGGTCCATGAGGGGGGAGTGGAAGGCGTGGGAGACCCGGAGCCGGGTGTGGCGGATGTCGCCCAGTGCGGTCAGTACGGCGTCGACCGCGGCGGTCCCGCCGGAAATCACCACGGACCGGGGCCCGTTGACCGCCGCGATATCGACCCCGTCGCGCAGCAGCGGCCGGACCCGGTGCTCGGCCGCCTGTACGGAGACCATCGCGCCCAGGGAGGGCAGCGCCTGCATCAGCCGGCCCCGCGCGGCCACCAGCGTGACCGCGTCCGCGAGATCGATCGCCCCCGCCACATGGGCCGCGGTGATCTCTCCCAGCGAGTGACCGGCCACCACCGCCGGCCGTACGCCCCAGGACTCCACCAGCCGGAACAGCGCGGTCTCGAACGCGAACAGGGCGGGCTGGGCGAATTCGGTGCGTTCCAGGCCGTCTCCCGAGGCGATCACTTTCGCCAGTGCGGGCGAGAAGCGGTCGCACACCTCGGTGAAGACCTCGGCGAACAGCGGGAAGGCGGCGGCCAGTTCGCGCCCCATGCCCGCGCGCTGCGCCCCCTGGCCCGAGAACACCATCCCGACCCGTCGCCGTCCGGCCGGATCGGGGGCGGGCGCGTCCGCCGCGGCGGTCAGGGCGCCGACCAGATCCGCCTTCGTACGTCCCGGGACGACCGCGCGGTACGGCAGGGCCGCGCGCGTGGTGGCCAGGGAGTACGCCACATCGGTCAGGGCGCCGTCCGGGACGGTGGCGAGGTGGTCGCGGATCCGGCCGAGCTGCCCACGCAATCCGCCGGGAGTGGCACCCGTGACGACGAACGGCAGGAGGGGCGGGCGGTTCTGCCCGTGCCGAGTGGTGTGTTCGGTGGTGTCGGGCTCCGTCGCGGGTGGTTCCTCGATGATGACGTGGGCGTTGGTGCCGCTGACGCCGAACGACGACACGGCCGCCCGGCGGACCCGCTCCGGCGTACGGGGCCACGGCTGTTGGTCGACGGCGAGGCGTACCGCCCCGGCCGACCAGTCCACGACCGTGGCCGGTTCATCGGCGTGCAGGGTGCGCGGCACGGTCCCGTGCCGCAGGGCGAGCAGTGTCTTGATGACGCCGCCCACGCCCGCGGCGGCGGAGGTGTGTCCGATGTTGGATTTGAGGGAGCCGAGCCAGGTGGGTTGGTGGTGGGTGCGGTTGTGGCCGTAGGTGGTGAGGAGTGCTTGTGCTTCGATGGGGTCGCCGAGTCGGGTTCCGGTGCCGTGTCCTTCGATGAGGTCGATGTCGTTGCCGGTGAGGTGGGCGTCGGTCCAGGCGGCGTGGATGACGCGTTCCTGGGCGGGTCCTGAGGGTGCGGTGAGTCCGTTGGAGGCGCCGTCCTGGTTGAGTGCGGTGCCTCGGACGAGGCCGAGGACGGGGTGGCCGTCGCGTTGGGCGTGGGAGAGGCGTTGGAGGAGGAGGATTCCGACGCCTTCGGACCAGCCGGTGCCGTCGGCGTCGGCGCTGAAGGATTTGCAGCGGCCGTCCACGGCCAGCCCCTGCTGACGCGAGAACTCGATCCAGGCCCCGGGCGTCGACATGACGGTCACCCCACCGGCGAGGGCGAGGGTGCATTCGCCGGCGCGCAGGGCGCGGACGGCGAGATGCAGGGCGACCAGGGAGGAGGAGCAGGCGGTGTCGACGGTGATCGCGGGCCCGCGCAGATCGAAGCTGTACGCGATCCGGCCCGACGCCACACTGGCCGCGCTGCCGGCGAGCAGATAGCCGCGCAGCTCGTCCGCGCCGGTGTCCATGTCGGTGTAGCTCTGTCCGGCGAAGCCCGCGAACACACCGGTACGGCTGCCGCGCAGTGAGGACGGGTCGATGCCCGCGCGTTCGACCGCCTCCCAGGCGACCTCCAGCAGCAGCCGCTGCTGCGGGTCGGTGGCCAGGGCCTCGCGGGGCGACATACCGAAGAACGCGGCGTCGAAGTCGCCCGCGGCGTCCAGGAATCCGCCTCGGGTGGAGTCGGAGCGGGTGGCGAGGTCGTCGAGGTCCCAGCCGCGGTCGTCGGGGAAGTCGCCGATCGCGTCGGTACCCTCGTCGACGAGCCGCCAGAGGTCCTCGGGGGTACGGACACCGCCGGGATAGCGGCAGGCCATCGACACGATGGCGATCGGGTCGTCGCCGGACTCCAGCTCGGTGAGCCGTTCCCGGGTGCGCCGCAGTTCCCCCGTCACCCGTTCGAGATAGGTGGTGAGCTTCCGTTCGTTCGGTGTGGTCATGCGAAGTCGCTCGCTTCCTTGCCGGGGTGGCCGAGTTCTTGGTCGACGCGCGCGAACAGGTCGTCCAGGGACGCGTCGGGCGCGGGACTCAGCAGGGTGCGCAGATGCTCGGCGAGAGCGGCCGGGGTGGGGTGGTCGAAGACGAGTGTGGCGGCGAGGGACAGACCGCTGACCCGGCCGATCAGGTTGCGCAGCTCGACTGCCATCAGCGAGTCGAGGCCCATCTCCTGGAACGGCCTTTCGGGGCCGACCACTTGGGTGGGAGCGTGGCCGAGCACCGTAGCGGTGTGTTCGCACACCACGTCCAGTACGTACGCGTCGCGGTCGGCCTCGGGGAGCGCGGCGAGCCGCTCCACCAGGTCGGTCCCGGCGGGCCCGGCGGTGTCCGCGGCGGCCACGCTCCTGGGCGGAGCGCCGTCGGCGATCCAGTAGTGCTGGTGGTCGAAGGCGTAGGTGGGGAGGGAGACCCGGCGCGCGCCGGTGCCGGTGAAATAGCCCGCCCAGTCGACGGGGACCCGGGCGGTGTGGAGTTGGGCGAGGGCGCCGAGCAGGGTGGCGGCCTGGTCGGTGTCACGACGGCCGAACGGGACGGCGAGGGGCGTGTGGGTGATGAGGCTGGTGAGGGTGGCGTCGGGGCCGACTTCGGCGAAGACGTCGATGCCGCCGGCTGCCATGGCGCCGATGGCGTCGGCGAAGCGGACGGGGTGGCGGGTGTGGCGTACCCAGTAGTGCGGGTCGGTGAGTTCGCCGGGTCGTACCGGTTGTCCCGACAGGCCGGAGACCAGGGGGATGGTGGGTTCGCGCAGGGTGAGGGAGCCGAGGGTTTCGGCGTACTCGTCGAGCATCGGGTCCATGAGGGGGGAGTGGAAGGCGTGGGAGACCCGGAGCCGGGTGTGGCGGATGTCGCCCAGTGCGGTCAGTACGGCGTCGACCGCGGCGGTCTCGCCGGAAATCACCACGGAACGGGGCCCGTTGACGGCGGCGAGGGCGACGCCCTCGGAGAGATGGGGCAGGACCTCGTCCTCGGACACCTGGACGGCCACCATCAGTCCACCGGAGGGCAGCGCCTGCATGAGCCGGCTCCGGGCGCCGATGAGGGCGACGGCGTCGGCGAGGTCGAGCACTCCGGCGAGGTGTGCTGCGGTGATCTCGCCGAGGGAGTGTCCGGCGACCATGGCGGGCCGCACACCCCAGGATTCGAGCAGACGGTAGAGGGCGACCTGGAAGGCGAACAGGGCGGGCTGGGCGAATTCGGTGCGTTCCAGGCCGTCTCCCGAGGCGATCACTTTCGCCAGTGCGGGCGAGAAGCGGTCGCACACCTCGGTGAAGACCTCGGCGAACAGCGGGAAGGCGGCGGCCAGTTCGCGCCCCATGCCCGCGCGCTGCGCTCCCTGGCCCGAGAACACCATTCCCAGCCGACGGTCGGCGGCAGCGGCGTCCGGAATGTGCCGCGCGAGCTGGGCGACCGCTTCGGCGGGCGTACGGGCGGCGACCGCGGCCCGGTAGGGCAGGTGCGAGCGGTGCACGGCCAGTGAGTACGCCACGTCCAGCGGGTCCGCCGCGTCGTCGAGGAGCAGGGCCGAGAGGCGCTCGACCTGACCTCGCAGGGCGGTGGCCGAGGCGGCCGACACCAGGAACGGCAGGAGGGGCGGGCGGTTCTGCCCGTGCCGGGCGGTGTGTTCGGTGGTGTCGGGCTCCGTCGCGGGTGGTTCCTCGATGATGACGTGGGCGTTGGTGCCGCTGATACCGAACGACGACACGGCCGCCCGGCGGACCCGCTCCGCTGTACGGGGCCACGGGCGCGCGCTGTCGAGCAGCCGGACACCGCCCGTGTCCCAGTCGACATCCGGCGTCGCCTCCTGGACGTGCAGGGTGCGGGGCATCCGTTCGTACCGCATGGCCTGCACGGTCTTGATGATGCCGGCGACCCCCGCCGCCGACTGCGTATGCCCGATGTTGGATTTGAGGGAGCCGAGCCAGGTGGGTTGGTGGTGGGTGCGGTTGTGGCCGTAGGTGGTGAGGAGTGCTTGTGCTTCGATGGGGTCGCCGAGTCGGGTTCCGGTGCCGTGTCCTTCGATGAGGTCGATGTCGTTGCCGGTGAGGTGGGCGTCGGTCCAGGCGGCGTGGATGACGCGTTCCTGGGCGGGTCCTGAGGGTGCGGTGAGTCCGTTGGAGGCGCCGTCCTGGTTGAGTGCGGTGCCTCGGACGAGGCCGAGGACGGGGTGGCCGTCGCGTTGGGCGTGGGAGAGGCGTTGGAGGAGGAGGATTCCGACGCCTTCGGACCAGCCGGTGCCGTCGGCGTCGGCGCTGAAGGATTTGCAGCGGCCGTCCACGGCCAGCCCCTGCTGACGCGAGAACTCCACGAAGGTGGTCGGGGTGGCCATCACACTGACCCCACCGGCGAGGGCGAGGGCGCATTCGCCGGCGCGCAGGGCGCGGACGGCGAGATGCAGGGCGACCAGGGAGGACGAGCAGGCGGTGTCGACGGTGATCGCGGGCCCGCGCAGATCGAAGCTGTACGCGATCCGGCCCGACGCCACACTCCCGGCGCCGCCGGTCATCATGTAGCCCTCCACCTCGTCCGGGAGCTGTTCGGCCCGAGCGGCGTAGTCGTGGTAGCTGACCCCCATGAACACACCGGCGTCGCTGCCACGGACCTCCTCGACCGGGATGCCGGCGCGTTCCCACGCCTCCCACGAGACCTCCAGGAGGAGCCGCTGCTGCGGGTCCATGGCGAGGGCCTCGCGGGGGCTGATGCCGAACAGGGCCGCGTCGAACCGCCCCGCGTCGTACAGGAAGCCGCCGTGCCGGGTGGCCGAGCGGCCGGTCCCGTCGGGGTCCGGATCGAAGAGGCGGCCGGTGTCCCAGCCGCGGTCGTCGGGGAAGTCCGCGATCACGTCGACCTCGTCGGCGACGAGACGCCACAGCGCTTCCGGGTCGGCGGCGCCGCCGGGGAAGCGGCCCGCCATCGAGACGATGGCGATCGGGTCGTCCTCGATGTCCTGGGGCCGCCCGGCCACCGGGGACCCGTCCGCCACCGAGGGGGCGAACCCGAGCACACGCTCGCGCAGATGCGCGGCGAGGGCCGCCGGTGTCGGATGGTCGAAGAGCAGGGTGGTGGGCAGCGGCAGTCCGGTCGCGGTCCGGAGCCGGTTGCGCAGTTCCACCACGGTCAGCGAGTCGAAACCGGACTCGCGGAACGCGCGGTCCGGACGGATCGTGTCCCCGTCGGCCGCGTCATGGCCGAGAACCGTCGACGCGTGGGCGCGGATCAGCTCCAGCAACTGCCGCTCCTGGTCCGCCCGCGACAGTCCGGCGAGCCGTCCGGCCAGCCCGCTCTCCTCCCGGGGCGCGTCGGCGACGGCGCGGGCCGGGGCGCGGACGAGCCCGCGCAGCAGCGGTGGGAGGGTGTGCTCCCGCGCCCGGCCGCGCAGCGCCGCCAGATCGAGGTGGGCGGGCAGCAGCAGGGCCTGCCCGCCGTCGAGCGCGGCGGAGAGCAGCGCCATGCCGTCCGGGGTGGACAGCGGGGCCAGTCCGGAGCGGCGCAGCCGCGCCACATCGGTCTCGGCGAGGTCGCCCAGCCCACTGCTGCGGGCCCACAGCCCCCACGCCAGGGAGACACCGGGCAGCCCCCCGGCGCGGCGCCGGTGCGCGAGGGCGTCGAGGAACGTGTTGGCGGCGGAGTACGCGGACTGCGCCGGGGTGCCGAGCACGCCCACGGCGGAGGAGAACAGCACGAACGCCGAGAGGGGCAGGCCGCGGGTGAGTTCGTCCAGATGGATCGCGCCGTCGACCTTGGGACGCAGCACCGCGTCCAGGCGCTCGGGCGTCATGGCGTCCAGCGGGCCGTCGTCGACCGCGCCCGCCAGATGGAACACGCCGGTCAGCGGGTGCCGGTCCGGGACACCGGCGAGCAGCGCGGCGAGCGCGGCGCGGTCGGCCACGTCGCAGGCGTGGACCCGGACCTCGGCGCCCGCCGCGATCAGCTCGGCGGTCAGCTCGTCGGCGCCGGGCGTCCCGGCCCCCCGGCGTCCGGTGAGAACCAGATGCCGGGCCCCGGCGGAGACGAGGTGGCGGGCGAGATCGCCGCCGAGGGCCCCGAGGCCGCCGGTGATCAGGATCGTGCCGTCCGGGTCGACCACGGTCCGGCCGGCGCGTTCCCGCCGTACCAGTCGGGGTACGTGGATCACGTCGCCACGGATCGCGGCCTGTCCCTCCCCGGCGGCCGCCATGAGCGCGGCGGCGCGCAGGACGCCGCCCTCATCGGTGATGGCGTCCGCGTCCAACAACAGCAGCCGGTCGGGGTGTTCGGCCTGCGCGGAGCGCACCAGCCCCCATACGGCGCCCTGCCCGGCATCGGTCACATCGGCGTCGCCGCGTACCGCGACAGCGCCACGGGTGAGCACCACCAGCCGTGCCGACAGGGGGCGTTCGTCGGCGAGCCAGCCGCGGAGCTCCGTCAGGACCCCGGCCGTCGTGGCGCGGACGGCCGCCGCACCGGGACCGGCGGGCTCCACACGCAGCAGTGTGACGTCGGCCTCGGCGGCGGGACCGGCGGGCAGCGGCTGCCAGTCGACCCCGAACAGCGCCCCGCCGCCGAGGGGTCCGGCCGTCAGATCCACCGGGGAGACGGTCCGCATCAGCAGCGACTCGACGGCCGCCACCGGAGCGCCGGTGGGGTCGGTCGCGGTCACCCGGACCGCGTCGCCTCCCGCCGGGGCGACCCGCACCCGCAGGGTGGTGGCCCCCGCCAGCGCCACGGACACACCGGACCAGGCGAACGGCATCCGCAGCCGCCCGGCCCCGGTTCCGCCCCCGGCGGTGCGCAGCAGTTCGGCGTGGAGGGCCGCGTCCAGCAGCGCGGGATGGACGGCGTACCGGCGGGCGTCCTGGTGGTGGGCCTGGTCGAGGGCGACCTCGGCGTACATCTCGTCGCCCTGCCGCCAGGCGGCGCGCAGCCCCCTGAACGCGGGCCCGTACCCGTACCCGTCGGCCTCGCGGTCCGCGTAGAACGTGGTCACGTCGACCGGCTCGGCGCCGGGCGGCGGCCAGGCGGTGGACGTCTGCGCCGCCGGGGCGGCGACGGTCAGTGAGCCGACCGCGTGCCGTGTCCACGGCTCGTCCTCGCCGGTCGCGGGGCGGGCGTGCACCGCGACCGGCCGGCCACCCCGGGCGTCGGGCGCGTCGACGGTGACCCGCAGCTGTACGGCCGCCCCCTCGGGGAGCAGCAGCGGCCGCTCGATGGTCAGTTCCTCGATCCGGGTACGACCGACCTCGTCCCCGGCCCGGAGCGCCAGCTCGACGAAGCCGGTGCCGGGCATCAGGGCCGTACCGCCGACCGCGTGGTCGGCGAGCCAGCCGGGTGCGCGCGGCGACACCCGGCCGGTGAGCACGGTCCGGTCGCCGTCGATCTCCTCCAGGACCGCGCCGAGCAGCGGATGGCCGGCCGGGACCAGCCCGGCCGCCGCGACATCGGCCGCCCCGGCCACCGGCGCCAGCCAGTGCCTGCGCTGCTGGAAGGGGTACGTGGGCAGCTCGGTCCGGCGCGCCGGGGTACCGGCGAGCGTCGCGTCCCAGTCCACGGCGACGCCCCGGACATGCGCCTCGGCGAGCGAGCGGAGGAAGCGCTCCGGGCCGCCCTCGTCACGGCGCAGGGTGCCCACCGCGGCGGGCTGGTGCCCGTCCTCGTCGGCGGTGTCCAGCAGCGCCGACACGAGGAGCGGGTGCGGGCTGCACTCGATGAACGTACGGTGCCCGTCGCCGAGCAGGGAGCGGACCGCGGCCTGGAAGTCCACCGGCTCGCGGGCGTTCTGGAACCAGTAACCGGTGTCGAGGCCGTCGGCGTCGAGCGGCCCGCCGGTGACCGTCGAGTAGAACGGGACACGCGGCCGGTGGTGCGGGATGCCGTCGAGCAGTTCCCGCAGCGGCTCGCGCAGCGGATCGACCAGCGCGCAGTGCGAAGCCCCCGCGCGCACCACGACGCGGGCACGGACGCCGTCGGTCTTGCAGCCGGCGACGAAGCGCTCGACCTCGTCCGGTTCCCCGGCCACGGTCACCGCGAGCGGCCCGTTGACGACGGCGAGGTCGATACGGGCCGCCCGCTCGGCGATACGGCGGCGTACGTCGTCGGCGGAGAGTTCGACCGCGGCCATCATGCCGCGGCCGGGCAGCCGCTCCGCGAACAGACGGCTGCGACGCACCACGACCGTGGCGGCGTCCGGCAGGGTCAGTACGCCGGCGACACAGGCGGCCGCCAGCTCGCCCTGGGAGTGGCCGACGACCGCCGCGGGCCGTACCCCGTGCGCCTCCCACAGCGCGGCGAAGGACACCATGACGGAGAAGAGCACCGGCTGCGCCACATCGGTGCGCTCCAGGTCGGCGGCGCCGGGACGGCCCAGCACGGTGTCGAGCAGGGACCAGTCGACGAGCGGGTCGATCGCCGCCGCGCACGCGCGCAGCCGGGCGGCGAACACGGGAACCCGCTCGTACAGCGCGGTCGCCATGCCCGGCCACTGCGACCCGTGTCCGGGGAAGACGAAGGCGACCCGGCCGGGGTCGTCGGCCGTGCCCCGGGTGACAGCGGCGCCCGGCGCACCGGCGGCCAGTGTGTCCAGCGCGTCCGCGAAGCCGGTGCGGTCGTCGGCCACCACCACGGCGCGGTGGCGCAGATCGGCGCGCCCGTGGACGAGGGTGAACGCCACGTCGGCCGGGGCGAGTTCGGGGTGGGCGTCCAGATGTGAGCGCAGCCGTACGGCTTGCTCCCGCAGCGCGTCCGGGGTCTTCGCGGACAGCGGCCAGGCCACCGGCCCGGCCGGGGCCGGGGAGGGCTCCGTGTCGGCCTGCGGGGGCGCCTCCTCCAGGATGAGGTGGGCGTTGGCGCCGCTGATGCCGAACGACGACACACCGGCCCGGCGGGGCCGTCCGTCGGTACGGGGCCAGTCGACCGCCTCGGTCAGCAGACGGACCGCGCCCGACTCCCAGTCGATGCCCGGGGACGGCTCGTCGACGTGCAGGGTGCGGGGCAGTGTGCCGTACCGCAGCGCCATGACGATCTTGATCATGCCGGCCACGCCCGCGGCGGACTGGGTGTGCCCGATGTTCGACTTGACGGAGCCGAGCCACAGCGGCCGGTCGCCCGGCCGGTCCTGACCGTACGTCGCGAGCAGGGCGTGTGCCTCGATGGGGTCGCCGAGCCGGGTGCCCGTGCCATGGGCCTCGACCGCGTCGACATCGGCGCCGGTCAGCCCGGCCGCGCGCAGGGCCCCGCGGACGACCCGGCGCTGTGCGCCGCCGTTCGGGGCGGTCAGACCGTTGGACGCCCCGTCGGAGTTGACCGCGGAACCACGGACCACGGCCAGCACCGTGTGGCCCGCGCGGCGGGCGTCGGAGAGCCGTTCCAGTACGAGCACACCGGCGCCCTCGGCCCACCCGGTGCCGTCGGCCGCCGCCGAGAACGCCTTCGACCGGCCGTTCGGCGACAGCCCGCCCAGCCGGCTCAGCTCGGCGAACACCCCCGGCGTCGGCATGACGGTCACCCCGCCCGCCAGCGCCAGCGAGCATTCGCCGCCGGTCAGTGCCCGCGCCGCCGTGTGCACGGCCACGAGCGACGCCGAGCAGGCGGTGTCCAGGGTGACGGCCGGGCCGCGCAGACCGAGGACGTACGCGATCCGGCCCGACGCGACGCTCGGGGTGGTGCCGGTGTAGAGGTAGCCGTCGGAGCCGTCGGAGGGTTCGCCCAGCCGGGGCCCGTACTCCTGGAACGTGGTGCCCACGAAGACACCGGTGTCGCTGTCCCGCAGCGACACCGGGTCGATGCCCGAGCGCTCCAGGGACTCCCACGCGGTCTCCAGCAGCAGCCGCTGCTGCGGGTCCAGCGCGGTGGCCTCGCGGGGGCCGATGCCGAAGAACGCGGCGTCGAAACCCGCCACATCGGACAGGAAGCCGCCCTCGCGGACGTACGAGGAACCACGGCGCTCCGGGTCCGGGTCGTACAGGCGGTCGAGATCCCACCCCCGGTCGTCGGGGAACGCGCCGATCGCGTCGACGCCGTCGGCCACGACCCGCCACAGATCCTCCGGTGACCGCACCCCACCGGGGAAGCGGCAGGCCATACCGACGATGACGATCGGATCGTCGGCCGCCGCCACGACCGTACGGTCCGTGGCGTCGGAGTCGGCGTCCCTGTCCGCTCCGGGCCGCAGACGGCCGGCGAGCAGGCCGGGCGTGGGATGGTCGTAGACCAGGGTCTCCGGCAGCCCGCGACCGGTCGCGGTGGCCAGTCGGACGCTCAGCTCCACGGCGGTGGCCGAGGTGAGCCCGAGGTCGCGGAACGACCGGTCGGCGGGGATGTCGCCGGGAGTGTCGAGGCCGAGTACGGCGGCGGTGTGCCGCCGCACCAGGTCCAGGGTGTCCTCCTCCGACGCGGCTTCGGCGGGCACGGACACCGACTCGGGCGCGGGTACGGCCGGAGGCGTCGCGGCCGGGGCCGCGTCGGGCAGCCAGTGCCTGCGGCGGCGGAAGGCGTAGGTGGGCAGCGGGACACGGCGGCCACCGTCGGCCACCGCGGCCAGGTCCACCTCGGCGCCGCCCGTGTACAGGCCCGCCAGGGCCTCCACGACGGTCTCGGGTTCGGGACGGCCGGCGCGTGCCGTGGCGAGGAACCGGCGGCCCCCGGGAGCACCGGAGCGGGCCATGGTGGCGAGCACGGTGTCCGGCCCGAGTTCGAGGTAGGTGGTGACCCCCGCCGCGTCCAGACGGCGTACACCGTCGAGGAACCGGACACACGCGCGCACATTGCGCACCCAGTACTCCGGGTCGCACAACGCGGCGGCGGTCGCGAGATCACCGGTGACGGTGGAGACGACCGGCAGCCGGGGCGGCGCGTACGACACGGACCGCGCGACCGTCCGGAACGCGTCCAGCATCCCGGCCATCCGGGGGGAGTGGAACGCGTGGCCGACCTGGAGCCGGCGGGTGCGGCGGCCCTCGGCGCGCCAGTGCGCGGCGAGGGCGTCGACCACGTCGGTGTCACCGGAGACCACCACCGCCCGGGGACCGTTCACCGCGGCGATGCCCACCCGCTCCTCCAGGCCGGCCAGGGTGGCCCCGACCTCCTCCTCGGTGGCCTCGACCGCTGCCATCGCCCCGCCCTCGGGCAGGGCCTGCATGAGCCGGCCCCGCGCGGCGACCAGCGCACAGGCGTCCGGCAGCGACAGCACCCCGGCGACATGGGCCGCCGCCAGCTCGCCCACGGAGTGCCCCAGCAGCAGGGCGGGCCGCACACCGAGACCGGTGACGAACCGGTACAGCGCGACCTCGAAGGCGAACAGGCCGGGCTGGGCGTACTCCGTACGGTGCACCAAGTCGGCGCCGGGCGAGCCGGGTTCGGCCCACAGCACGTCGCGCAGCGGCCGGTCCAGCGCGGTGTCGAGATGCTCGCACACCGCGTCGAAGGCGGCGGCGAACGCCGGGTGGGCGGTGTACAGCGCGTGCCCCATCCCCGGTCGCTGCGCGCCCTGCCCGGTGAAGAGCACCGCCGTCCCGCCGCCGTCCGCCTCGCCCTCGACGGTCCCGGCGCCCGGGACCCCCGCGCCCAGCGCGTCGAGCCGGGTGAGCAGGGTGCCGAGGCCGTCGGCGACCACAACGGCGCGGGCGGGGAAGGCGGTACGGGTGGTGACGAGCGATGCCGCCAGGTCGGCGGGCCGGGTGTCCGGACGCTCGCGGACCCAGGCGGCGAGGCGCCGCGCCTGGGCGCGCAGCGCCACCGGGTCGCGGCCGGACACCGCGTACGGCAGCGGCAGTGTGTGGCCGACCGGACCGGGGGCGGCGGCGGTCGGCGCCGGGGCGGCCGACAGGACCAGATGACAGTTGGTGCCGCCCATGCCGAGCGAGCTGACCCCGGCGATCAGCGGCTCGTCCGGCCGGGGCCACGCGCCGAGCCGGTCGTGCACGCGCAGCCGCGCCTGCGCCATCGGGATCCGCGGGTTCGGGTCACGGTAGTTGAGGCTGGCGGGGAGCTCACCGGCGCGCAGCGCGAGCACCACCTTGAGCAGACCGGTGATGCCCGCGGCGGCTTCCAGGTGGCCCACGTTGGTCTTCGCCGAGCCGACGAGCAACGGCCGTCCGGCGGGCCGGAACCGGCCGAGGGCCGCGCCGAGCGCCTCGGCCTCGACCGGATCGCCGACGCGGGTGCCGGTTCCGTGCAGCTCGACGTACTGGACGGCCGCCGGGTCGACCCCCGCTCGCTCGTAGGCCGCCTCGATCACCGCGCGCTGCGCGTCCGGGTCCGGGGTGGTCAGATCCTGGCCGCCGCCGTCGTTGTTGACCGCGCCGCCCCGGATCACGCACCAGACCTCGTCGCCGTCGGCGAGCGCCCGGCGCAGCGGCTTGAGCACCACCATCGCGCCGCCCTCGCCCCGGACATAGCCGTTGGCGCGGGCGTCGAAGGTCCAGCACTCGCCGTCCGGGGACAGCCCGCCGAACCGCTCGACGCTCACGGTCGCGGCGCCGGTGAGATTGAGCTGCACACCGCCCGCGAGCGCGACATCGGACTCTCCCGACCAGAGGCTCTGGCAGGCGAGATGCACGGCGACCAGGGACGACGACTGCCCGGTGTCCACGGTCATACTGGCGCCGCGCGCACCGAGCCGATGGGAGAGCCGGTTGGCGATGACGCCATGGCTGAGCCCGGCCAGGGTGTGCGGGGTGACCGCCTCCGGGCCGGCGCTCGCGGTGAGCCGGGCGTAGTCGTCGCCGATCGCCCCGATGAAGACACCGAGCCCGGTGCCACGGACGCTCACCGGCGCGATGCCCGCGCTCTCCATCGACTCCCAGCCCAGTTCGAGGGCGAGGCGCTGCTGTGGGTCCATGGCGGCCGCCTCACGCGGCGTGACACCGAAGAAGTCGGCGTCGAAGTCCGCCACCCGGTCGAGGAAGCCACCACGGCGTACGCGTACGGGGGTGTCGAGCCACCGGTCGGCGGGGGCCTCGGCGATCGCGCTGCGCCCGTCGCGCAGCAGCTGCCAGAACGCGTCGGGGCCGGCTGCGCCGGGCAGCCGACAGGCGATTCCGATAACGGCTACGGGCTCCGGAGGAACATATTTTTCATACACGTCTACGGCCACGGATTCGACGTTAGGCGCGTTGATCAATCGCATGGAATATCTCAGGTAATTGGCCCTGCGGTTCTCCGCGGTGAACGGTTGATTCTCTGCCGGTGCTAGGTTCCGTGGAGAACCGGACGAGGGTGGGAGATGTGGTGGACGAATTCCTGGAAGCGATTCTCGATAACCGACCGCCGGATGAGATCGAGCGAATGGAACTTCCCGAACAATTCAGGGCCGCACATTTGCGCGCGGACGACACGGACATGTTCCGTGGCGTCGAGAGCAAAGACGTCAGGAAATCGCTGCGGGTCGGGCCGGTGGACATGCCGGAACTCGCCCCGGACGAGGTGGTCGTGGCCGTCATGGCCAGTTCGATCAACTACAACACGGTCTGGTCGGCGACGTTCGAGCCGATCCCGACCTTCGCCTTCCTGCGCAAGTACGCCGCGCAGGGCGGCTGGGCGGCCCGGCACGACCGCCCGTTCCAGGTGGTCGGCTCGGACGCCTCCGGGGTGGTCGTACGGATCGGCTCCGGCGTGCGCCGGTGGCGGGTCGGCGACCATGTCGTCGTCCATCCGGTGCATGTCGACGAGCAGGAGCCGGTGACCCACGCCGACGCCATGCTGGGCACCGAGATGCGCGCCTGGGGCTACGAGACGAACTACGGCGGGCTCGCCGAGTTCGCGGTCGCGCGCGCCAGCATGCTGGTGCCCAAGCCGCCCCATCTGACCTGGGAGGAAGCCGCCGTCACCCCGATGTGCGGCAGCACGGCGTACCGCATGCTCGTCGGGGCCAACGGCGCCCGGATGAAGCAGGGCGACGTGGTGCTGGTCTGGGGCGCCGCCGGCGGTCTGGGCGCGTACGCCGTGCAGTTCGTCAAGAACGGCGGCGGGATCGCCGTCGGCGTGGTGGGCTCGGAACGCAAGGCCGAGGCGGCTCGCCGCCTCGGCTGCGATGTGGTGATCAACCGCGCCGAGTTCGGTCTGACCGATGATCCCGATCCGACACCGGAGGCCACCCTGGCCGCCGGCAAACAGCTCGGCGGCATCATCCGGCGGGAGACCGGCCGGGACCCGCAGATCGTGTTCGAGCACGTCGGGCGCGCCACCTTCGGCCTCTCGGTCTTCGTGGCGGCCCGCGGCGGCGTGGTGGTCACCTGCGGCTCCAGCACCGGGTACCGCCACGAGTTCGACAACCGCTATCTGTGGATGCGGCTCAAACGGGTGATCGGCAGCCACGGAGCCAATCTCCAGGAGCAGTTCGAGACCAACAGCCTGGTCGCGACGGGCACGATCGCGCCCACCCTGTCCGCCCTGTACCCCCTGGCCGAGGCCGCCGAGGCGACCCGGCTGGTCCAGAAGAACGAGCACGTCGGCAAGGTCGGCGTGCTGTGCCTGGCACCGGAACCCGGCCTCGGTGTCACCGCGCCGGAGCTGCGCGCGCGTATCGGAGCCGACCGAGTCAACCCGCTGCGGGAGTTCGCCCCCGCCGCGTCCTTGTGAGGAGCGTCGTGAGGGAAGAGCTGGCAGAGCGGTATCTGGGCAACGCCCTGTCCGCGTGGGGACTGGACGTGGAGTACGCCCGCGCCGAGGGCGACACGATGTATCCGACAGGGGAGGAGGGCAGCCGGACACCGGTCACCGACTTCGTCGGCGGCTTCGGTTCGCTGTTCTTCGGACACAACCATCCGGAGCTGGTGACCCTGGCCAAGGACCTGCTCGACGCGGGGACGCCCAGCCACGCCCAGCTGTCCAAACGCACCGAGGCACAGCGCGTCGCGGCGGCGCTGAACGTCATCACCCGCCGGGAGCTGGACACCGGTGAACCGTACGAGGTGGTCTTCGCCAACAGCGGCGCCGAAGCGGTCGAGGCGGCCATGAAACACGCCGAGCTGGCCCGGGTGTTCCGCCTCGGCGGGCTCGCCGAGGAGCTGGCCGCGCACGCCCGGGAGGTACGGGAGCGGATACGCCTCGGCACGGCCGGGCTGTCCCCCGAGGCCGCCGAGCTGGCGGGCCCGGACACGGACATCGACGAGCTGCTGAACGAGGTGGAGCGGCGCAACGCGGAGGCGATGGGCCGGGCCCCGGAGTTCTTCGCGCTGGAGGGCGGTTTCCACGGCAAGCTGGTCGGCAGCCTCCAGCTCACCCACAACCCGACGTTCCGGCTGCCGTTCCGGGCGCTCGGGGCCCACGCCCGCTTCGTCCCCGCCGACCGGCCGGAGGAGGCGCTGAAGTACGTCGGGGCGGAGCAGCCGTTCGCGCTGGACCTCGTCGTCGAGAACGATGTCGTACGGGTACGGCGCCGGGCCGTGCCGTTCGTCGCGGGTTTCCTCGCCGAGCCGATCCAGGGCGAGGGCGGCATCAACGTACTCACCCCTGAACAGGCCGAACGGATCACCGAGGTGTGCCGGGCGCTGGAGTGCCCGCTGATCGTCGACGAGATCCAGACCGGCGCCGGGCGCACCGGGGCGTTCTTCGCGAGCGCGCGGATCGGCCTGGTCGGCGACTACTACACCCTGGCGAAGAGCGTCGGCGGCGGCCTGGCCAAGACCTCGCTGCTGCTGGTGCGGAAGTCGTCGTACGTCAAGGAGTTCGAGCTGCTGCACAGTTCGACGTACGCCAAGGACAGCTTCTCCTGCGCGGTCACCGAGAAGGTGCTGGAGATGCTGGAACGCGACGGCGGAGCGGCCTACCGGCAGGCCGCCGAGCGCGGGGAGCGGCTGCGCGGCGCCCTGGAAGAGGTCCGGGCCGACTTCGGGGACGTCGTACGCGCGGTGCGTGGGCAGGGGCTGCTGGCCGGATTCGAGTTCGCCGACCAGTCGGCGGCCGGTTCCCCGGTGATCCGCAACTACGCACGCACCGGTTTCATCGGTTTCGCGATCTCGGGTTTCCTGTTGCGCAAGCACGGTCTGCGGCTGATGCCGACCGGCAGCGCGCCGCACACGCTGCGGATCCAGCCGTCGTACGCGATCGGCGACGACGCGATCGACCGGCTGGCGGCGGGCCTGCGCGAGGTCTGCGAGGTGCTGCGGAACCAGGACGCGCTGCTCCTGGTGCACCCGTTGACCGGTGTGGACACCCCGCCGCCGCGTACGGACGTCCGGGACTTCCGGTCCGCGCCGCGGCCCGGTCCCGGCGCCGATCCCGCCGCCACCCGGGTCGCGTACATCGCCGAGCTGGGCTCGCCGGACGCGCTGCGGCGCTTCGACCCGGCACTCGCCGAGCTGGACGATGCCACGCTGCGCGCGTTCGTCGCCCGGTCGGCGCCCGTACGGTCCATGGCCCCGTGCCCGCCGGTACGGTGCCGCACGGCGACCGGCGCCGCGGTGGAGCTGACGGTCTTCCCGCTCCTCGTCGACGAGGCCGGGGCCGACCCGGCCGGTACGCTCGCGGCCGATGTCGCCGGGGCGGCCATGGCGGCACGCGCCACGGGACACACGGCTGTCGTGGTCAGCCCGGCGCTCCGCCGGCTCACGGGAACGGACCCGACGGCGACGCCGGTACGCGGTCCCGAGGGCTTCGCCCTGCCGCCCGGCTTCGGCGTCGACGGTGACCCCGGACTGCTGCCCGCCGAACTGGCCGAGGCCCTGCTGTCCTGAGCCGTCCGGCCCACCGAAACGGCCCCGCCGGTGCGCTCTGCGCCGACGGGGCCGTTTCGGTGGCCGATCCGAGACGTCAGAACAGCAGCGACACCGGGTCGCCCGTGCCGAGCAGCGTCCGCGCGTAGTCCTCAAATATCATGGGCCGGTTCAGCGCCGTGTGCCGACTGCCGATCTCCAGGTCCCGCCAGTGCCGCTGCACCGGATTGGCCTGCGCGAATCCGCTGGTGCCCGCCAGGTCGAGCAGGCGCTGCATCGCCTCGCGGCAGCGCTCCAGCGAGGTGACCATATGCATCCGCAACCGGGCCCGCTCGGCCACCGACGCCTCCTCGCCCTCCGGCACCGCGTCGAAACCGTCGGCCACCGCGAGCATGTGCAGGATGCCGGTGTCGATCAGATGCGTGGCCTCGGCGAACTCCTGCTGCACCGCCATCGAGTCGATCGCCCGGGAGTACGTGGAGAAGGCGAGCGGCTTGTGCTCCTCCAGCTTCGCGCGGACCACGTCCAGCGCACCACGGGCCGCGCCCACCAGGGACGACAGCGAGTGCAGATTGCCCTTGATGAGAACGGTCGGTGCGATCGGCGAGCCCGCCTCGCCGTCGGCCCGGAGCGGCGCGAACTGTACGAAGCGGTCCGGCACGGTCAGATCCTCGGCCACCATCGCGTGGGTGCCGGTGCCCAGCAGCCCGGCCACCTTCCAGGTGTGCTCGATCCGCAGCCCGGTGGGCGGCGCCAGCAGGTTGGCCACACCGATGTGCCGGCCGTCCTCGTACACCGGGACCCAGGCGAGGAACGCCCAGTCGGACAGCTCACAGCCGGAGGCGTACGGGAAACGGCCGTTGACCTTCAGCCCGCCGGCCACCTTGTCGGCGCGCAGTTCCGGGTCGAGGCTGGCGGCCGAGAGCATGACGGCGTCCGGACGGTCGCCGTAGATCTCCTCAAGACCCGGCTCGGGCATCAGCATCACCAGATCGACGGAGGCCGCGTGGTTGGCCGCGATCCACCCGGTGGACGGACAACCCCGCCCCAGTTCGGAGAGTATTTCCACCTGGTGGCGCATCGGCAGTTCCCAGCCGCCCCACTTGGCGGGCGTGCTGAGCCGGAACAGGCCCGCGTCGCGCAGGGCGGCGATGTTCTCGTCCGGGACTTTCGACTCCTTCTCGGTCCGGTCCGCGTTGCGCCGGAGCAACGGGATGAGTTCCTGCGCCCGGCCGATCAATTCCTCGCGGGTGGGCACCCTCTCAGCGGCGCTCTGGGGCATGCTTGTTTCCTCCTGGAAGACCTACGCGGCGTGGCTTCGTCTCATTCCTGCGGAGTTCTCCGAAAGAGTCGCCAGCCGATCGACAGTGGTGCGACCTTGCGTGTAGCGCCCACTGTGACAAACGCTAGCGGCCATCGAGGCCGGTTCTTCCACGGCGCTGTAATCGCTCGTCCCACGCCACCGGAGAATATGTCGTTACCCGGGAGAGAACAGGGAATGGGAGGGGACGAGTACGGTTTTCACGTGTATCCAGGGAAAGCGGTTCAGAGACCAGTCAACGTCCTCGGCATCGGCGGGTCGCCCCGGCCGGACTCCACCTCGGAGCGGGCCCTGCACGTGACCCTGGCCGCCGCGGAACGCCTCGGCGCGACCGTCACCGCCATCAGCGGTACCGATCTGGTCATGCCGATGTACGACCCCACGGCGCCGGACCTGTCCCCCGCCGCCAAACGGCTGCTGGCCGCGCTGGCCGTCGCGGACGGTGTGGTGATCGCCGGACCCGCCTACCACGGCAGCCTGTCCGGGCTGTTGAAGAACGCCCTGGACCACATCGAGGAGCTGCGTGACGACCGACGCCCCTACCTCAGCGGGCGCGCTGTCGGCTGCCTCGGTGTGGCACAGGGCTGGCAGAGCGGGGTGACCACACTGGGCACTCTGCGCACGATCACCCACGCGCTGCGGGGCTGGCCGACCCCCCTGGGCGTGGTGGTGAACACCACGGTGGCCGGCTTCACGCCCGACGGCCGCTGCGCCGACCAGCGGACGCGGGAGCAGATCGAGACCATGGCGGAGCAGGTGGTGGAGTTCGCCCGTATGCGCTCCTGGCAGCCGGACCCCGCCGAGACATCCGGGAACGACCGGCCCGTCAACTGAACACCGGGCTCCGGCGCCAGGCCCTGACCGCGCGCGTCACCGGAAGGCCGCCTGCCCGGTCAGCGCCTGGCCGATCATGAGGGTGTGCATCTCGACGGTGCCCTCGTAGGTGAGGATCGACTCCAGGTTGTTGGCGTGCCGGATGACGGGGTACTCCAGGGAGATGCCGTTCGCCCCCAGGATGGTGCGCGAGGTGCGGCAGATCTCCAGCGCGGCCCGGGTGTTGTTGAGCTTGCCGTAGCTGACCTGCTCGGGCCGCAGACCCCGGTCGTCCTTGATCCGGCCCAGGTGGAAGGCGAGGAGTGTGCCCTTGGACAGTTCGAGGGCCATATCGGTCAGCTTGGCCTGGGTCAGCTGGAAGGAGCTGATCGGACGGTCGAACTGGACCCGGTCGCCCGCGTACGCCAGCGCTGTGCGGAAGGCCGAGCGGGCGGCGCCCATCGCGCCCCAGGCGATGCCGTACCGGGCCTCGTTGAGGCAGGACAGCGGTCCCCTGAGCCCGCGTACCCCGGGCAGGACCGCCGTGGCGGGCAGGCGTACGGAGTCGAGGACGAGTTCGCTGGTCACCGACGCGCGCAGCGACATCTTGTGCTTGATCGCGGGTGCCGAGAAGCCGGGGGCGTCGGTGGGCACCACGAAGCCGCGGACCCCGTCGTCGGTACGGGCCCAGACCACCGCGACGTCGGAGACCGACCCGTTGGTGATCCACATCTTGCGCCCGTCCAGGATCCAGTCCTCACCGTCACGGCGGGCCGAGGTCCGCATGCTGCCGGGGTCGGACCCGGAGTCGGGCTCGGTGAGACCGAAGCAGCCGATGGTGGTGCCGGCCGCGAGACGGGGCAGCCACTCCTCCTTCTGCTCCTCGGATCCGAACGCCCATATGGCGTACATGGCCAGCGAGCCCTGGACCGATACCAGGGAGCGCAGCCCCGAGTCGGTCGCCTCCAGTTCGAGACAGGCGAGCCCGTAGTCGACGGCGCTCATCCCCGCGCAGCCGTACCCCTCCAAGTGCATTCCCAGCAAGCCGAGTTGGCCCAGTTCCTTGGCGAGTCCGCGGATGTCGTCGATCGCGCCCCGCTCGAACCACTCGGCGATGTACGGCTCGACGCGCCGGTCGCAGAAGGTGCGGACGGTGTCGCGGACGGACCGCTCGTCCGGGGTCAGCAGCGTGTCGAGTTCGATGAGGTCGAGGGGGTCGGCCGGGCGGGCGGCGTGCGGTGTGCGCATCGTGACTCCAGAAGATCGGGAAAGCGGAAAGCGGAAAGCGGAAAGCGGAGAGGGGGGAGAGGGGAAGAAGAGGGGGCCGCCGGACAGGGGGGACGGCCGGCGGCCCCGGCCGGAACCGGCCGTGCGCTACGAGACGGCCGACGGGCTGATGATGAAGTTGCTTAAGCCGCCGTTGCGTTGGGCGATACCGCTGATGGCCTCGTTGACCTGGTCGAGCGGGAACACCTGGTGCTCCAGCGGGCCGAGGTCGAGCAGACCGGCCTCCACCATGTCGGCCATGTCCTGGCCCTCGCCGGAGGTGAACCAGGCCGATCCGATCAGCCGTAGCTGCTGGTCCATCATCCGGTGGATGTCGATGGACACATCGCCCGTGACGGCGCCGATGTTGACCGCGACGCCGCCGCGCGCCATCGCGCGCATACCGGAGAGGAACGTCTCGTGCGGGGCCCCCGGACCGAGCGCGTCGATGTAGATGTCGGCGCCGTGTCCGCCGGTCTCCTCGCGGATCCACGCGTCGACCGGGCCGTCGTCGAGCGCGTGCACCCGCACCCGGCCGTCCGCGAGCCTGCCGACCTGGTCGAGGAGGCCCCGGTCCCGGCCGGTGCCGTAGACATGGGTCAGGCCGAAGGCGGGCGCGAGCAGCGCGGCGCCGATCCCGAGGGTGCCGCTGACGCCGTTGACCAGGACGGTCTTGCCCGGTCCCGCCCCCGCTTTGCGGAGGGCGGAGTACATCGTGCCCAGATAGCCGAAGCGGGCGGCCGCCTCGAAGGACAGCGTGTCGGGCAGCTTCACCAGCGAGTAGGCCGGCGCGAGCATGTACTCGGCGAGGCCCCCGTGGTAGCGGTCGAGCAGCCCGAGCGAGGTGGATGAGAAGCCGAAGTATCCGGCGAAGGCGTAGCTGGCGCAGTTGATCGAGTCGCCGTTCCGACAGGAGCGGCAGGAGCCGCAGGAGCGGCCCGGGTTGACGTACACCCGGTCGCCCACGGCGAACCCCTGGACGCCCTCGCCGACCGCCTCGACCACACCGGCCGGGTCGAGACCGAAGATGGCCGGCAGGGTGGGCAGGGGGCTGTGCGGGAACCACGTGGTCCACATGTTCAGGATGTTGGCGAGATTCGGGACGATGTTCACGGCGTGGACGGCCACGCGGACATCACCGGGGCCCGGGACGGGAACGGGGAGTTCCTCGATCCGCATCGGCTCGCCGACGTCGTGCATCCGCGCGGCTCGCATAATCGCACTCATGGTCTCTCCTGGGTATGGGTGAGGGAGATGGCGTGCTGAAGGTGGCGCCGACCCCCGCCCGATGGGCGGGGGCGTGGGGATGTGGGGAGAGGGACGCGGCGGTGGGGATCAGCCGTCGAGCAGCGTGGTGAGCCGCTGACGCTGGAGCTTTCCGGTCGTTCCGCGCGGCAGCGCGGGGACCACGCACAGACGGCGCGGCCATTTGTGCCGGGCGAGCCGGCCGTCGAGATGGCCCCGGATGTCGTCCAGGGAGGGTTCGCCCGCGTCGGCGACGAGGAAGGCGGTCACCACCTCGCCCCAGACCGGATCGGGCGTCCCGGACACCGCGACCTCGACGATGCCCGGCAGATCGGCCAGCGCGTTCTCGACCTCGGCGGGGTCGATGTTCTCGCCGCCGGTGATGATGGTGTCCTTGACCCGTCCGACGACTTCGAGCAGGCCCCGCGCGTCGATCCGGCCCCGGTCCCCGGTGTGGAACCAGCCCTCGGGGTCGGTCGCGGGCCGCGACCCGGCGGCGGAGCGGTACGTCGCCGCGACCGACGGCCCGCGCACCCAGATCTCCCCGGCCGCGCCGGGCGGGGCGGGTGCCCCCGCCGGGTCCACGATCAGGAACTCGACGTGCGGTACGGGGTGCCCCGCCGCGCCGGCCCCGTCGAGCGCGGAGTACGTCACTCCGGCGCTGGTCTCCGTCAGGCCGTAGGAGTCGACCACCGCGATACCGCGCTCACGCAGCCGGGCCCTGGTGGCCGTCGGGGCGGGCGCTCCGCCGGACAGGACCCAGCGCAGCGTGTCCAGGCCGCCGCCGGTGAAGCGGGGGTGACGGATCAGCAGGGCCGCCATGGCCGGTACGGCGAAGGCGCAGGTGACCCGGTGGACGCGGACGAGGTCGATGAACAGGTCCGGGTCGAACTTCGGGGCCAGCACCACCGTTCCGCGCCGTGCCCAGGTGTACTGCGGCAGCCCGCCCAGGACGGCGACATGGGCCAGCGGTGTGGAGACGAGGGCGACGTCGTCCGGGCCGACGGGCAGCAGGGACAGCCCGTTGACCATGCTCCAGCGCAGGTTGTCATGGGTCAGCGCGACGCCCTTGGGCCGCCCGGAGGTGCCCGATGTGAACGAGATGACCGCGACGTCCGAGCCGTGCGGCGCGGCGGGCTCGCTGTCGGGCGCCGACGATTCGGCACCGGGGTGCAGATCGTCCCAGCTCAGCCGGGTGCGGGAGCCGTCGGCAGGGCGGCTCTCCGGGAACCCCTCGTCCGCCACGACGGCCCGGGGCGAGGTCTCCTCGCAGACGACCGCCAGCTCGCCGCCGGTCACCTGGGGGTGGACGGGTACGAGCACGGCCCCCATCCGGGCCACCGCGAACAGGGTGATCAGGGCCTCGGGCCGGGCCGTCCCCTGCATCACGACACGATCGCCCCGGCGTATCCCGAACGTGTCGAGGCGGGCGACGGTGCGCCGGATGGCCAGGTTCAGTTCGGCGTAGGTCCAGGACCGGTCCAGGAAGACCAGGGCGACCCGGGAGCCGACCTCCGCCGCGCTCGCCACCAGGTGGGCGCCGAACCAGCTGTCCTCCGCCGCGGGCGCCGCGCTCATGTCCCTACCTCCGTGGCACGTTGGGCGCGGGCGAGCGCGCCGAGGGTCGTCCCCGCGAGGTCGGCGGCGCCGATCCGCGTCCGCCGCTCCAGCAGCCGGCGGGCGGCCAGATGTTCCGCGGGCCAGTTCAGCGTCTCCACGGCCACCAGCCGCTCGTCGCGGAAGGCGTACGCGGCCAGCCGCTCGGGTGAGCCGCCGGGCATCACGCGCACCTCGTCGGTGCCCGTACGCAGCCCGGCGATCTGTAACTTGACGTCGCCCTGGTCGCTCCAGAACCACGGCAGGCTCTCGTACGGGCCCGGTGCTCCCGCGATCCGCCGGCCGACCAGGGTCCCCTGGTCGGCGGCGTTCTGCACGGACTCCAGCCGGACCGGCCCGTCGGCGTGGGGGTGGGGATGGCGGGCGCAGTCGCCGACGGCGGACACCCTCGGGTCGGTGACCGAGCGCAGCCGCTCGTCCACGATCACCCCGTCGCCCACGGCCAGACCGGCGTCCCGCGCCAACTCGTCCCTGGGGACGGCGCCGATGCCGTACACGACGAGATCGGCGAGGAGCGTGCCGCGGTCCGTGACGACCTGGCGCACCCGGTCCGTGCCCTCGATCGCCCGGACGGCCGTCCCGGTGAGGATACGGACGCCGCTGCTCTCGTGCCGCTCCCGCAGATGGGTCTCCACCTGCGGGGAGACGGCTCTGCTCAGCAGCCGGTCCGCCAGTTCGACGACGGTGACCCGGGCCCCGAGCCCCTGCGCGACCAGCGCCAGCTCCAGGCCGATGAACCCGCCGCCCACGACGACCACGTCCAGGGCCGTGGTCAGGGCCCGGCCGATCGTGAGGGCGTCGTCGAGCGAGCGCAGCGCGTGGACACCGGCCAGCGAGGCGCCGGGGACGGGCAGCGGACGGTTGCGCGCGCCGGTCGCCAGGACGAGGTGGTCGTAGCCGAGCCGGACGCCCGCGTGGGTGGTCACACTGCGGGCGGCGGTGTCGAGGGAGGCCACCCCGTCCCCCAGCCGCAGCGCGATGTCCCGGTCGCGGTAGAAGGACTCCGGCACCAGCTCCACACGCAGGGTGTCCGGCTCGGTGTGGGCCTTCTTCGACAGCGGCGGCCGCTGGTACGGGAGGTGCGGCTCGTCGGCGCAGAGGGTGACCGGTCCCTCGTACCCGGCGCCGCGCAGGGCCGAGACGACGCTGTATCCGGCCTGCCCACCGCCGACGACGACCACACCCGCCGTACTCGGGCCGGGGTCCGTGCTGGTCATACCTGCTCCTCGGGCACGAGGACGACCAGCCCGTCGAGCGCGTCGGAGAGCTCGATCTGGCAGCTGAGCCGACTGGTGGGCCGGCGTTCGGCGGCGGTGAAGTCGAGCATCTCGTCCTCGACCTCGTTGGGCGGGCCGACCTGGTCGCCGTGCCGGGCGTCGATGTAGACGTGGCAGGTGGCGCAGGAGGCGTTGCCTCCGCACTCCGCGACGATGCCCGCGACGCCGTGGGACACGGCTGCCTGCATGAGTACGGTCCCCGGGGCGGCGGTTATCTTGCGTTGGGCGCCGTCGGGCGACTCGAAGATGACGATGGGCATGAAGTTCTCCCAGTGGGGGCGGCTCAGACGGCTTGCCAGGTGACGTTCAGTGAGGTGAGCCCCCGGAATACCCAGCCCTCCAGCTGGTCCCGCGCGCTGTCGTCCAGGCGGAGTCCCCTGAGGCGGCTGAAGACGAGGGGCCAGGCCAGGGCGCTGACCTCGTGGCGCGCGACCCACGCGCCCATGCAGAAGTGCGGGCCGCCGCCGAAGGCGAGATGCGGGCGGGTGGGGCGGTCGATGTCGAACTCGTCGGCCCGCTCGAAGACCGACTCGTCCCGGTTGCCCGAGGCGATCACCAGGGCCACCCGGCTGCCCGCGGGCAGGGTCACCCCGGCGATCTCGTACTCCCGGGTGAGCTGGCGCGGATACATGCCGATCGGCGAGATCCAGCGGGCGGTCTCCTCGAAGACCCGCTTCCACAGCGCGGGGTCCGCCAGCACCCGGTCCCGTACGCCGGGGCGGCGCAGCAGGGCCCGGGCGCCCACACCGAAGACATCGCGCGGCTCGTTGACGCCTCCGCCGATGATGACCTTGACGTTGTTCTGGATCTCGGTGAGCTCCAGCGGATCGGGCGCGTGGACCATGGTGGAGATCACCGAGCCGTCGGGCTCGCGCCGGACGATCCGCACGACCTCGGCCACGGCCTCGTCGATGGCCCGGGTGGCGTTCTCGGCCCGGAGCCACAGGTCGGCGTCGTCCGCGTAGTTGCTGTTGCCGGCCATCATGTCCCGCGACCAGCCGGCGATGTGGTCGGGGCGGGCGTTGCGCAGGCCGAGGACCAGGGCGAGGTTGGCCGCCGCGAGCGGCTCGGCGAAGTCGCGTACGAGATCGGCCTCGCCGCGTCCGGCGATCCCGTCGAGCAGCTCGTGCGCGGTCCGTTCGAAGGATCCGGCCCACAGGTCGCGGACCTGCCGGGGACGGGTGGGCGGCTCGGCCGCCGCCCGCAGCCGCCGGTGCTCCGGACCGTCCTCGCGGAGCAGATTGGGGCCGACGGTGCGCAGCAGCAGCGAGCCCTCCTCGCGGGAGCTGAACACCTCGGGCAGCTTCTCGGCGTGGACGATGTCGTCGTAGCGGGTGAGCAGATGCCGCCCGACCGACGGGACCCAGGCGAGCGGCGCGGTCCGGCGCAGCTCCGCGTAGGCGGGGTAGGGGTCGCGGCGCAGGTCGGCGAGGTCGAGGTCGACCACCGGAGCGCCGGGCGCCGCCGTTGTCGGGGTGCTCATGAGGTACCGCCCGCGCCGATCAGGACGAAGAACACCGTGGCGGGCTCGGTACCGGGGTTGCGCCAGGCGTGCCGGGTGCCGTTCTGGACTATCAGGTCGCCGGGGCGCAGCACCGCCGTCTCGTCCCCGTCGAGGTCGAGCACGATCTCGCCGCTCAGGACCACGCCGTAGTCGACGGTCGGTGTGGTGTGCATGCCGGGGTTGTCGGGCTCGAACAGCTCCGCGAAGACCGGGGTGGCCTCCGCCTGCTCGGCCGCGGCGGCTGTGGGGTCCCAGCCGGGGTCGGTGTAGACGCTGGTCGGCGGGAAGGTGACGGTCATCGCGATCGTCTCGCCGGGGGCGGGTACGAAGGACTTCAGAGCCTGGGTCGGATCGGCAGCCGGGACGGCGGGCGCCGAGGTGTTCCACACCAGGGAGCGGGCGAAGCCGGGGGTGTGGGTGTACTGATAGGTGCGCGGCGGCTCGCCGTCGCTCACGATCACGGGCTTGCCGCCCGTGCTGACACCGGTGACAACACGACGGACCATGGTTCTCTCCTTTGAGAAGCATGACGGGGACGACGGAGAACCCGACGGGGGAGTGTCAGGGTGGGGGAGCGGCTGAGCGGTAGGGGCGCTCAGCGCGAAAAGCGGGTGTGCGGTGGGAGTTCTGGCGGTATTCGGCTGTCGCGTGGCGCACCCGGCTGTCCCGGGGTGCGCGTCAGGGGGAGTTCCGCCGTGAGGGATCAGACCGTGTCCGGGGCCTTCGCGGACGCTGCGGTCTCCGGAGTCTCCGAGGAGTCCGGGGTTTCCTGGTTGACCAGCATACGGAGCAGATGCACCAGCTCACCGAGCTGGTCGTCGCGGAGGATCGCCGTCCAGGCCCGCTCGCGCTCGGTCTGGGCACTGATGGCGCGCCGTAGCGTCTCGCTGCCCTCCGGGGTGAGGCCGACGATCAGCTGGCGCCGGTCGCTCTCGACCCGTTCGCGGGTGACGAGCCCCCGGTTCTCCAGTGTGGTGAGCGCGCTGGAGATGCTGGCGCGGGTGGAGCCGGAGACCCGCCCGATGTCCTGCTGGGCGAGTCCGCCGTACGCCCACAGGGCGTTGAGGATACGGAAGCCCGCCCAGGTCAGACCGAGGGGACGGTGGACGTGCTTCTCGAAGTCCTTGGTCAGCCGGGCTTCGAGACGGGTGAGATCGGTGACCATCTCGATCGCGTCGAGATCCCGGGGGTCGGTCGTGCCCAGCTGGCGGTGGTGGTGGCGCAGCAGCTCCGAGAACTCCCGGGTACGGCTCGCGCCGACGGTTCCCGGTTCGCGTACGGTGTCGGTCACGATCTCCCACCCTTCCTTGGTCCGGCGGACCGCTGTCAGCCGGCGACGACCGGATTGACCATAGCGCCGACGCCCGTGACCTCGGTGCGCAGGACCTTACCCGCGCTGAGGTAGAGGCGCGGGGTACGACGGACGCCGCAGCCGGCGGGGGTACCGGTGAAGATCAGGTCGCCCGGCTCGAACGTCATCCGCTTCGACAGCCAGACGATCAGCTCGGGCACGCTGAAGATGAGCTCGGAGGTACGGCCGCGCTGCACTTCGAGGTCGTCGACCCAGCCGGCCACCTCGATGTCGTCCGGGTCCTCGAACTCGTCGACCGTGACCAGGTAGGGGCCGATCGGGCTGAAGGTGTCGTACGACTTCGGCAGGGTGAACTGGTTGATCGGCTTGCGCCACTGCTCCTTGCGGTCGCTGATGTCCTGACCCGCGGTGACACCGGCCACATAGGACCAGGCGTCGGCTTCGGGGATGTCCTTGCCGACCCTGCCCATGACGACCACGAGCTCCGCCTCGAAGTCCACCTTGTCGTACTGCGGGGCCACGACGACGGAGTCGTACGGACCGATCACGGACGAGGCGAACTTGGCGAACACCGACGGCTCGTCCGGGACGGGGAGCCCGGACTCCTCGGCGTGCGCGCGGTAGTTGAGGGCGACGCCGATGGCCTTGTAGGGCTTGGAGACGCGGCCCAGGTCGCGGGGGTCGAACGGCTTCCAGTCCGTCTCCGCGGCCCGTTCGGCGAGGGCGCGCACCTCGTCGTGGAGGGCGAGATCGGACAGGACCGCAGGCCGCGGTTCGATCGCTCCCTTGCTCGCGTCTGCGATGTCGAGGGCGCGGGCCCCGCGCACGACGACGGGGCGGCCGGCAAGGTTGGCGAGCTTCATGCCTGTACTTCCTTCTGATCGGTGGGGGGAAGGGCGAGTGCGGGATCGCCCTCCGTCTGGACGCCCAGGGTGTTGATGACGGTCGCGATGGTCAGGTACTGACCCACGGTGTAGAGGACGTCGATGGTCTGCTGGACACTCAGGTGCGCCGTCAGCCTGCTCCACAGCTCGTCGTCAACATTCTGACGATCGATGAGCGAGTCCGTGGCGGCGAGCAGGATCTGGTCGAGCTCGTCGAGCCCGTCCCACGCGCCGGTCGCGGCGGCGAGGACGGTCTCGTCGGACAGTCCGGCGCGGCGGGCGATCCTGACGTGCTGGTCCCACTCGTACGCCGCTCGGGCGCGGGCGGCGATCCGCAGGATCATCAGCTCCCGCGAGGCGAGGGGCAGGGTGTTCTTGCCCAGCACGTGGTTGCTGAAGACGAGGTAGCGGCGCAGCGCGTCCTCGTGGTGGGCCAGGGTGGCCCAGATCGTGTGGATCCGGCCGTCCTGGTCGCGGTACGGCGCCAGCGACGCCAGCGTCCTCTCCTGCAGATCGGCCTCGTCGACGGGCCGTACACGGGCCTTCTCGGGCACCTGCAACCTCCTCGGTTCGATGACGTCAACGTATTCGTATGAGTCTTGACCGTCAAGGGTCTAACAAATACCGTCTGGCTATGACGATCCAGAGCCTTGGCTACGTGGGCATAGGTACACCCGACCCGACAGCGTGGGCGGAGTACGCCCGGACAGTGATAGGTCTCGCGGTCGAGCCCGTGGCCGCATCGGGCGGCGATTCCGCCGCGCGCTACCACCTGCGAATGGACCAGCATCCGTTCCGTATGTGGCTGGAGGAGGCGGGGACCGGCGGGGCGACGGTCATCGGCTGGGAGGCCCGTGACCCGGCCGCGATCGACGGGATGACGGTGCGGCTCAAGGAGGCCGGGGTCGATGTGTCCGTCGGTACGGACGAGGAGTGCCGGGACCGCCATGTGGCCCGGATGGTGCACTTCACGGGCCCGTTGGGCGTCCGTACCGAGCTGTTCTGCGGCCGTCGCCTCGCCCCGAGCCAGTTCGTCTCACCGCTGGGCGTCGACTTCGTGACCGGGGAGCAGGGGCTCGGACACGTCGTGATGAAGACGCCCCATGTCCAGGAGGCGGTGGACTTCTACTGCGACATCCTGGGGTTCAGGCTCAGCGACACCGCCGACTACCCCTGGGGCACGTTCTACTTCCTCGGCTGCAACCCCCGCCATCACAGCATCGCCTTCATCCGGTCCTTCAAGAACGAGGGCACCCACCACATCCTGTGCGAGGTGACCAGCCCGGAGGAGGTCGGCCGGGCCCTGGACCGGACGCGCGAACACGGGGTCAAGCTCATGGCGACGCTCGGCAAACACGCCAACGACGGGATGTTCTCCTTCTACATGACCTCACCGGGCGGCTTCGGCATCGAGATCGGCGCGGGCGGCGTGGAGGTCGACGAGGACACCTGGGTCAGCCGCACCTACACCGCCGACATCTGGGGCCACCACCCGGTCGAGTGACAGGCCGGCCCCGCCCGCCGTGCCCCGGCTCGTCCCGCCCCCGAAGCGGCCCCCGAACCACCCACCCCGAACCGGCCCTCCGACGAAAGCGGTCAGCAGCCATGCAGCCCATGCTCCAGAGCTATGTACGGGACACCTGGGTCACCCCCACCGCCACGCCCGCATCCGCGACCGGCGTACGCGACGCGGTCACCGGAGACCTGATCTGCCACGTCTCCTCCCAGGGCCTCGACCTCGCCGGGGCGTTCGGCCACGCGCGGCACACCGGCGCCGCCGCCCTGCGCGCCCTGACCTTCCACCAGCGGGCCGACCTGCTGGACGCGGTCGCCACGGCCGTCCGCGACCGCAGAGCGGAGCTGTACACGCGCTCGGCCCGCGCCGGAGCCACCCCGCTGGACGCCCGGTACGACGTCGACGGCGGCATCCGCGTCCTGCGCGACTACTCCGCGCGCGCCAGGGCCGAACTGCCGGACGCCCCCTTCCTGGTCGAAGGCCCCGCCGAACGCCTGGCCCGCGGCGAGGACTTCCTCGGCGTCCACCTCTGCGCCCCCTCCCCGGGCCTGATGCTCCAGGTCAACGCCTTCAACTTCCCCGTCTGGGCGCCACTGGAGAAACTGGCCCAGGCGCTGCTCGCCGGAATGCCCACCGTGGTCAAGCCGGCCACCCCCACCGCGTACCTCACCGAACACCTCGTCCGGATCGTGGCCGAGGCCGGTGTGCTGCCGCCCGGAGCGCTGCAACTGGTCGTGGGTTCGGTACGGCCCGCGCTCGACCTGCTCGGGGAGCAGGACGTGCTGTCCTTCACCGGCTCGGCCGCCACCGCGCGGACGCTGCGCACCCAGCGGAACGTGGTGGCCCGCTCCGTCCGCTTCAACGCGGAGGCCGACTCCGTCAACGCCATCGTCCTCGCCCCGGACGTACCGCCCGGCTCGCCGCTGTTCGCCGCGTTCGTCCGCGAGGTCGTGACCGAGATGACCGTCAAGGCCGGCCAGAAATGCACCGCGATCCGGCGCGTCCTCGTCCCCCGGGAACACGAATCCGCCGCCCTCGACGCCCTCGCGTCCGAGCTGGCCGGGGTGACCATCGGCAACCCGGCGGCGGAGGGCGTCACCATGGGGGCGGTCGTCAGCCTCGAACAACGCGACGACGTACGCCGGGCCGTGCGGACGATCGCCGAGTCCGGCCGCTTCGTGTACGGCGACCCCGACAGGGTGCGGGCCGTCGACGCCGACCCCGAGCGGGGCGCCTTCCTCGACACCCTCCTGGTCTCCGCCGACCCGGACGCCGCCGCGCCCCACGAGGTCGAGCCGTTCGGCCCGGCCGCGACCGTACTGGCGTACCGCGACACGGCACACGCCACGGAGCTGATGGCACGCGGCCTGGGCAGCCTCGCCGCCTCGGTCGTCAGCGACGACCTCGCCTGGACGACCGCCCTCGTCCAGGAGACCGCGCCCTGGCACGGGCGGCTGCATCTGCTGGACTCGACGAACATGGCGCAGACCACCGGACACGGATCGCCGCTGCCCGCCCTGCGGCACGGCGGCCCCGGCCGGGCCGGCGGGGGATCGGAGCTGGCGGGTGTCCGCGGCGTCGTGGACCTGATGCAGCGCACGGCACTTCAGGCGTCGCCCCGGCTGCTCGACTCCCTCCGGACCGCGCGTACGCCCGCGGCGGCCGACACGGAGTGAGTGGCCACTCCGCAGGTACGTACACGAGGGAGCGACTCCGGCGGAGGGCTTACGGCAGAGGGCCTTCCGGCGGGAGCCGGAGGGCCCGCGCACCCGTTCTCGCGCGGCCCTCCAGCCTTCGGCGCCTTACCGCCCCGCCGCCGCCCAGCCGGTCAGGGCGCCGCGCAGCGCGGCCACGAGACGGGTGGCTGCCTCGTCCTCGGTACGTCCGCTCCTGATGAGGTCGAGGATGTCGCGCGGGTCGAACAGCGCGTTCCACAGATACAGGGCCTCGTCCCCGAGGTCCCCGAGGCCGAGTTCCTCGGTGGTCTGCCGCAGCGGCTCGGCGAGCGCCTCGGCCTGCGGGGTGAGATAGCCGGTCCCTTCGCGCAGCCGTTCGAGATAGCCGCGGTGTGAACGCATCTGAGCCATCGCTCCGCCGTGTTCGAGGACGAGCGACACCCAGCAGCGGGACACCGCCTCCAGCCGCGCCATGCCCCGGGTGGTCTGCTGTGCGCCGAAGTCGCGCAGCTCGGAGCCGACTTGGGCGCGGAAGGCGTGCAGGATCTCCTCGACGGAGGAGAAGTGCCGGTAGGCCGTCGCGGTGGACACCTCGGCGTGTTTGGCGATCTCGGCCAGACTGACGGGCGTCGGCGAGTTCTCGAACAGCCGTGCGGCAGCCTTGATCAGATGCCTGCGATTGCGCTCGGTGTCACTGCGCATGGGTCTACTCCCCGTTGCGTGCGGGACGGCTTTCACCGAAGAGCCGCGAGTCCATCGGCCAGTCGGCGGACGCCCTCGGTGATGGACTGCCGGCTGGCAGCGTACGACAGCCGGAGGTGCCCCTCGCCCCGGGCTCCGAACTCGCTTCCCGGCCGGACGGCCACACCGCGCGTACGCAGCGCCGCGACGACCTCCACGGCGGGCAGGTCGATGTCGTAGCGCGGGAACTGGTAGAAGGCGCCTTCCGGCGCGCTGAGGGTGAGGCCGGGGACCGCGGCCAGTTCCGTACGCATGATCTCGCCGCGCCGCTCGTACTCGGCGCGCATCCGGGCCACGTCCTCGTCGCAGCTTCGCACCGCGACGAGCGCGGCGTCCTGGATGAAGGTGTTCACGGAGCCGTTGAAGGTGTTGTGAATGCGCGCGGCCGCCTGGATGAGCGCCGACGGTCCCCAGAGGTAGCCGACGCGCCAGCCGGTCATCGCGTAACTCTTGGAGAAGGTCTGGCAGTAGACGGTACGGTCGCGCAGACCGTCGATCGAGATCGTCGAGGTGAAGGGCCGGCCGGTGTAGTCGAGGTCGGAGTACGCCTCGTCGGAGATCACGATCGTGGAGGTGCCGTCGAGCAGGGTGGCGAGTGTGTCGAGCTCCTCGCGGCTGTGCACGATCCCGGTCGGGTTGCTGGGGTTGCAGAAGACGAAGAGGGTGGCGTCCGTGAGGGCGTCGGCGAGCAGGTCGAGGTCCCAGTGCAGGTCAGGGGTGAGCGGGACGGGCACGACCGTACCCCCGGCCATGCTGACCAGGTCCGCGTAGAGGGAGTAGGTGGGGTCGGGGATGACCACCTTGTCGCCGGGGTTGACGATGCCGAGGATCGCGGCGGAGAGCCCGGCGGTGCCGCCCTGGGTGATCAGGATGTCGGAGGCGGCGACCGGCGCCCCGGCGATGCCGGTGAGCTTCTCGGCGAGCGCCTCGCGCAGGGCGGGTTCGCCGAGCAGTGGTGAGTAGTGGGTGCGTCCGGCGCGCAGCGAGGCGTGGGCCGCTTCGGTCACCAACTCGGGCGTGTCGAAGTCGGGTTCGCCCATGGCGAGGGAGACGAGATCGCCCTGCGACTGCGGCTGTTGTGTCCGCCGGGAGGCGGCTGCGATACGGGCGACGGCCTCCGCGGTGGCGAACCGGGGCGGCTGCGAGGTGACGGTGGGCGGCATGTGCTTCTCCTGGTGGCGGGGTGGTCAGACCTGCGGTACGGCGTCGGCGGGCGCGCCCGCCCAACGGCTGGTCTCCAGGTCGGCGGAGGTGTCGCGCTGCCGGGTGGGGGCGACGACGATCTCCTGGAGGACGACGCGCTGGGGGAGGGTGACGGCGAGCCGGATGGCCTCGGCCACGTCCTCGGGCCGCACCATGTTGGCGCGTTCCTCCGGGGCCGGGGGCCGGGCGCGGTTGTCGAGGATGGGGGTGTCCGCCTCGCCGGGCAGCACGGTGATCGCCCGCAGCCCCTGGTTGCGGAAGGTGTTGTGCAGGAACGTCATGAAGTTGCGTACCCCGGCCTTGGCCGCGCCGTAGGCGGCGCCGCCCAGCAGGTTGGGGTTGACGGCGGCGAGCGAGGAGACGGTGACGATCGTCCCGGTGTCCCGGCCGAGCATGTCGGGGAGCACGGCCTGGGTGAGCTGGAAGACCGCCGTGAGATTCACGTCGAGGACCTGGCGCCACTCGTCGTGCGGGAGCCACTGCGGGTTGAGTACGGACGAGGCGCTGCCCGCGTTGTTGACGAGGATGTCCACCGGCCCGAGCCGGGAGCGGACCAGGTCGAGGACGCGGGTGACATCGTCCGTGCGGGTGATGTCCGCGGCGAGGGCGAGGGCCGTGCCGCCCTCGGCGCGGATCGTGGCGGCGACCTCGTCGAGCGCCTCCTGTCTGCGGCCGATGAGCACGACGGCGGCGCCGTCCCGGGCGAGCAGGAGGGCGGTCTCCCGACCCATTCCGCTGCCCGCTCCCGTGATGAGCGTGGTCCTGCCGGCCAACGTTGTCACGTTCCTCCTCCACAACTGATCTGAGATTAACTTTTCACTTGAGAATAACTTCTCATATAGTGCGGGACAAGGGCGCGGTGAAGCCGAGAGCGCCGAACGCCTCCGCGGCCGCGTGTCCGAGGACGCGCACCTCCGCCTCGCGCCGCGCGAACCGGCGCAGCGCGCTCTCGCGGTCGGTCCAGCGGAACCGCAACTCCCGCCCCGGACCGGCCTGTCCGAGCAGGGACAGGGAGGCCCGCGAGGTGACACCGATGATCGGGTAGCCCGCGGTCAGACTCCGGTAGCGGCCGAGCACGATCAGCTCGTCCGCGTGCGGGATCTGCAACGCGCCGATGGGCACCCCGTGCGACAGGATCTCGGTGTCGGTGTCCGGGTGGAGTACCGGCCCGTCGAGCCGGAGCCCGACGTGGTCGGAGCGGGGGGTGACGGCATAGGTCGCCTCCTCGATCACCTCGCGGATACCGGGGATCGTGTGGATCCCGTGACTCGCGACGACGTCGATGGTCCAGGGCCCGGCGTCGAAGCGCGGCACCGGCACGGGAAGCCGGAACAGCGGCGGCCCGAACAGCCGTCGGCCGAACCCCCGGAACTCCGTCTCCAGCAGGACCCGCGCGCCCCGGGCGACGACCTGCCCGAACCCCATCCGGGCGTCCGGGGCCGCGCTGCCCAACAGGGTCTCCGCGCCGAGCACGCCGTTCACGGCCAGATAGGTACGGGCCCCCCGGCCCATGTCTGCGCGTACCCGCACCTCGCGGCCCGCCGGCACCACCAGCGGCGACCAGCTCTCGACGGGCTCGCCGCCCACGGTGACCTCGGCCGGGACGCCGGCCACGGCGAGCAGGACGTCGGCCTCGGGCACGAGGGCCAGTTCACCGCCGAGGCTCTCGATCAGCGTCGCGCCCCGGGGGTTGCCCACGAGGAGGTTGGCGACGGCCGCCGAGTGCTGGTCGGCCGCGCCGCCGGTGGGCACACCGCGCCGCTCCGTGTCATGACGGCCGAGGTCCTGGAAGGTCGTGACCCATCCGGTGCTGGTGATGTCGAGCGCCACGGTCCTCATACGGGCTCCTTCACCGGCAGCAGGAAACCGGCGCCGAGCGCCGCGGCCTCGCCCCGGGTGACGGGGACGAAGCGCACGAGGTCGCCGGTGGAGAACGAGACGGGGTCCGGACGGGAGATGTCGACGATGGTGTGCGGAGTGTGTCCGACCACGCGCCAGCCGGTCGGGCCGGGGAACGGCTGGATGATCGCGTGGGTACCGGCGATCATGATCGATCCGGGGGCGACATCGGTCCGGGGCTCGGCCCGTCGGCGTACCGGCCTGGGCACGTCGAGCCCGTCCATCATCGGCGCCATCGCCGCGCCGAGGAGGGCGATCGTGAAGGTGGACTCCGCGATGGCCTCGACGACTTCGGCGGGGGCGAGCCCCACCTCGTCGGCGACGGAGGCCAGATCGGGTCCGGCCGCGTCGTCGAAGACAACGGGGATGGCGAACTCCCGTACCGCCCGCGGGCGGTCGGGACCGTCCGACGGCGCCGGGGTCCACCGCGCGAGCAGGCGCGCCGCGTACTCCACGTGCTGGAGCGCGGTCTGCAGCGGGTCGAACTCGATGAGCAGGGATTCGAGACCGGAGACGACGTCCAGTACGCCGTGGGGGCGGTGGGCCAGGAACCGGTCGCGGAAGGCGACGATCCCCGACGTGCGGAGGGCCTGGTCTGCGTGGGGGAGGGTCACCATCACCGCCGAGTCCCCGAAGGGCTCGACGGCGATGGCGCCGTACGGTGTTGTGGTCATCGTCCGGTGCGCTCGGGCCCTCAGTGGGCGAGCGCGGCCTCCGCCTTCTCCGCCAGGACGTCCCGCAGCCCGGCGACGCGGATGTCCGCCGCGTCGAGCGCGGCCCGCAGCGCGGTGCCGTTGGCGAGGACGGAGGGGTGGTCACCGTGCAGGAGCAGGACGTCGGCGTCGTGGCCGAGCGGCACCACATTGCCGTTGACCGAGCGTACGGTGCCCTCCTGTACGACCTGGACCGAGCGCCGGCCGATGAGCTCGGGGTCGTGGATCAGGCCGCCTTCGTGCGAGCGGGAGACGGGCATGCCGTCGTCGCCGTACCCCCGGTCGGCCAGGAACACGTAGCCGACCTCGAGTCCGCGCTTGCGCGATTCCTCGGCGAGCAGCCCGCGCTGACAGATGACGACGTAGTCGGTGTTGTACGCGGCTATCGCGTCGGTGATGGCCCGCGCGTGCTTGGCGTCGGTCTGCGCGATCGACCCCATACGGCCGTGCGGGGCGACATGGCTGATCGTACCGCCGTGCACCCTCGCGAAGGCGTCGAGTGCGCCGAGCTGGTAGAGGACGTCGGTACGGATCTCCTCCTCGGTCGCCTCGATGAGCCGGCGGCCGAAGCCGACGAGGTCGGGGTATCCGGGGTGGGCGCCGAGTTCGATGCCGCGCTCGACGCAGTCGGCGACGGTCCGGTCCATGATGCGCGGGTCGCCGGCGTGGAAGCCGCAGGCGATGTTCGACGAGGTGACGAGGCCGAGCAGGGCGCTGTCGTCGCCGATCGTGTAGTTGCCGAAGCTCTCACCGAGGTCGGCGACGACGGCTACGGAGTTGATTCCCATGGTGTCTCTCCCAGGTGTGTTTCAGCTGGTTGCGAGGGGCTGGCCCTTGGTCTCGCGTACGAAGGCGATGGTGATCAGGGTGATCAGTGCGGTGATGATGGAGGCGAAGGCCGGGATCAGGTTCGAGCCGGTCGACTGGATCAGTTCGGTCATCAGGAGCGGGGCGCTGCCTCCGAAGATGATCGTGGAGATGCTGAACCCAATACTGTAGGCGGAGTAGCGCACGGTGGTCGGGAACATCTCGGCGAGAACAGTGTGGACGACGGCGGCGTGGCCGGAGAAGGCGATCGCGAGAACGATGGTGCCGATACAGGCCAGCGCGAACTCTCCCGTGATGATGAGCCGGAACATCGGGTACGAGACGACGGCCATCGCGATGGCGGAGAAGGCGAGAACGGGCTTGCGGCCGATCCTGTCCGACAGGCGGGCCATGAGCGGGATGCAGATCGCGATGGCGACCAGGCTGAACGCCGTGACGGTGAGCGCGCGCAGCATCGAGAAGTTGTGTTCGCCGAGCGAAGTCTTCAGATACGTGGGCATGTAGACGAACAGCAGGTAGTAGCCGGGGCCGTTGAGCGCGGGGAGGAAGACCGTGAGCGCGATCGCCTTCAGATGGCGCGGGGAGGTCAGGGCGTCCTTCAGCGGGTTGCGCGCGACGGTGTTCCGCGCGCGCAGCGCCACGAAGTGCGGGGTCTCCTCCAGTTGGCGGCGGATGTAGAAGCCGACGTAGCCGAGCGGGACGGCGAGGAGGAACGGCACCCGCCAGGCCCAGGAGGCCATGGCGTCATCGCCGAGTGTGGTGATGAGGATCGCGGAGAAGGCGCTGCCGAACATCAGGGCGATGAACGAGCCGACGGCGATGAAGCTCATCATGAAGTTACGGCGGGCGTCCGGGGCGTACTCGCCGACGAAGGACATGGCGCCGGCCACCTCCCCGCCCGCCGAGAAGCCCTGGAGCACCCGCAGGAGCACCAGAAGGATGGGGGCGGCGACACCGATGACGGAGGAGGAGGGGATGAGACCGATGGCCGCGGTCGCGGCGGAGATGAGCACGAGGAGGGCGGCCAGCAGGGACTTCCGCCCGATCCGGTCCCCGAGGTATCCGCAGATGACACTGCCGAACGGGCGGGCGATGAAGCTGATCAGGAACCCGACGTTGGTGAGGAAGAGGCCGCCGGCCTCGGCCTCGCCCATGATGTTGATCGCGAGATAGGTGACGAGCAGGCCGTAGATGCCGTAGTCGTACCACTCGACGAAGGAACCGACCGCGCCGGCGATGGTGGCCTTACGGACGACCTTGCCGTTGGCGGAGGCGACATCGACCGTGGCGGCACCGGGCTCTTCCGTCGCTGTCCGGTGGCGATCTGATGTGGTGTCGAGCCGATCTGACGTTGTCATTCGCGTTCACTTTCGGTGTCGCGGACTCCGGAACGGCGTCCTGAGAATCATGCGCTGAACGGGGTGCCTGCGGTCGTTCCCGAACCGAGGTACACCGCTCCGGTCCCTGCGGGGGAACGCGGTGACGGCATCTCGGAGGAGTCGTGTCGGCTCGGCGCTGTTCAGGAATCCGCCCGTCCAGGGCTTACGGGGCCCGATGCCCAACACGCCGTCGTGTCGGCCCCGCACTTCCTGTCCCGTGAGGCGCCACGACGCTCCACACGGGTCGGCCCAGGGCCGTGATCGCTCGCCCGCGTGGGGCCGGGGAGGAGACGTCACGGTACAAGAGCCGCAGAACAACGCCGGCATCAAAGTTGCGACTTGAATCGCGAATGAGAATAGATTCGCATTCTGGGCGAGGTCAAGGATGTGTGTTGCCCTCACGTTAACCTTGCGCTCCGATCGTGTTCCCCTCCCGGGCGGCCGGGTTCTCCCGGCGTCGCGGAGCCGGTTTCGGCGGCCGAGGGGGGTGACTTCACGGCTCCCGTCCGGCCGGAGGGTCCCGTATCCCGGCATGCGGGACGGCGCCCCTTTCTCGCGCGTCACCCCTTGTCTTGTGGCGCGGTTGGATGCACACTGTCTCTCGCAAAACGCGAAAGCTTTCGCATTTCCTGGAGGGGGGTGGGACGGACCCCCATGTCCCCACCGCCACACCGCCGGTGCGGCGATCCCCTCCGTTCTCCGGCCGGGCTGCCGCGCGCTGTTCCGATCCGTCTTCCCACTCCACCCCACTACCTGAAGGAGCCTGCGATGACCCAGGACAATGTGCGCGTGAACACCGAGTGGGAACGTGTCGACGGGCATGTGCTCGATCAGTTCCGCACCCACTCCGTGGCCAACCTCGGCGACGCCCTCGACCGGCTCAACATCGTCGACGGGGGCATCGCCCCCATCTGGAACGGGGCCACGGCCGTTGGCACAGCGCTCCCGGTCCTCACCGTCGCGGGTGACAACAAGGCCGTGATCGCGGCGCTCGAACACATCCGCCCCGGCGACATCCTCGTCATCAACGCCTTCGGCTACGACGGCCGGGCCGTCATCGGCGACAACCTCGCCCAGCGCTTCGCCGCTTACGGCGCCGCGGGCGCGATCGTCGACGGGTACGTCCGTGACGCGGCGATCATCGAAGAACTCGGCATCCCGGTCTTCGCCCGTGGGCTCACCCCCGCCGGTCCCTTCAAGAACGGACCGGGCACGATCGGCGAATCGGTCGCCATCGGCGGCGTCGTGGTGAACCCCGGCGACATCATCGCCGCTGACGGGGACGGTGTCATCGTCATCCCGCCGCACCGCGCCGACGAAGCGCTCAAGTCGGTCGGCGAGATCGTCGCCCGCGAAGCGGCGCTGGACGCCGAGGTCGAGACACTGCGGAACAGGACCGCCTGATGCCCGTACAGGACCGGCCGGCGGACCGGCTCCGGGTGGCGGTCGCCGCACCGCTGTCCGAGGAGAACCGCGCGCGCGTACAGGAACTGGAGCCGCGGATCGATCTCGTCGTCGACCAGGCGCTCCTTCCCCCGATGCGCTGGCCCGCCGACTTCTCCGGCGATCCGCGCTGGCACCGTACCCCTTCCCAGCAGCGCGCCTACGAGGCCGCCATCGACTCGGCCGACGCCCTGTACGGCATTCCCGATGTGGACCCGGCCGCCCTGGCCCGAGCGGTCCGCGCCAACCCGCGCCTGCGCTGGGTGCACACGATGGCCGCGGGCGGCGGCAGCCAGGTCAAGGCCGCCGGACTCCGCCCCGACGAACTCGACAGGGTCCGGTTCACCACCTCCGCCGGTGTGCACGGACATCCGCTCGCCGAGTTCGCCGTCTTCGGTGTGCTCGCGGGCGCCAAGGACCTGCCCCGGCTGAACCGCCAGCAGCGCGACCACGAGTGGAGCGGCCGCTGGACGATGCGGCAGGTGAGCGCGCAGACCGTGCTCGTCCTCGGTCTCGGTGGGATCGGCCGGGTCGTCGCCGCGAAGCTCCACGCGCTGGGTGCGACGGTCATCGGCACGAGCAGAACGGACGTCGAGGTCGCCGGTGTCTCCAGGATGGTACGTCCCGACCGCATCGCCGAAGTGGCCCCCCACGTCGACGCCGTGGTGAACACACTCCCCGGTACGGCGGCGACCGAACACCTCGTCGGCAAGCGGTTCTTCGACGCTTTGCGGCCCGGCGCCTGCCTCGTCAACGTCGGCCGCGGAAGCGTTGTCGACGAGGCTGCCCTGCTCGACGCGCTCGACTCCGGCCGCGTCGGCTTCGCCGCACTGGACGTCTTCGAGACCGAACCACTGTCGGCCCACAGCCCGCTCTGGGACCACGAACGCGTGCTGGTGAGCCCGCACACCGCCGCGCTCGACGCGGCGGAGGACCGCCTCATCGCCGAACTCTTCGCGGCCAACGCCACCCGGCTCCTCGACGGACACACCCTGGTCAACCGTGTGAACACCGTCGAGTTCTACTGAGCGGGTTCTGCCGTACGACGCGGCGACCGGCCTCGGCAGGAGGCCGGTCGCCGATGACAGCACACGGCGCTGGTACGGGACTTTCGCCACACCCCTAGAGGTCGATCGAGCGGTACTCGTCCAGGACGACGAAGCCGGCGCTGTCGTACAGACTCATCGCGACCTCGTTGCCGCCGAAGACGTTGAACATCATCGCCTCGTCGCCGCCCTGCCGGGTGACCCACTCGCCGACCGCCATCGCGGCCCGGCCGTAGCCCTTGCCGCGGTGCTCCCTGCGGACCTCCAGCGAGAAGCCGAAGGTCACGCCCGGCAGGAAGCCGTGGTTCACCCAGCCGGTGCCGACCACCTGGCCGCCGGCCTCCATCGCGTAGAAGGCGTGCCCCGGGGTCAGATACCCCTGCGGGAGGTGGCGGGCGAAGTCCTGGTCGGACTTGGCCCCGGCCTGCTCCAGGCTCAGGAATCCGGCACGGACGATGTCCCTGATGTACGCGGCCTTCTCGTCCGCGTACCAGCCCGGGTACTCCTCCTCGGTGAGCCGGCGTACGGCCAGGCCCGGTGGCAGCGCGGGCTGCTCGGCCGCGACACGCATCCGGTTCTGTCCCCGTACGGGATAGCCGGCGAATGCTCCCGCTCCGCCGGTGAGCCGGACCGCCACCTGCCGCGCGCCGTGTGCGGCGCACCACCGCTCGGCCCACTCGCGTCCCTGCGGCGCCGTCAGGTCGTGTATGCGGCCCACGGTCGTCCCGTTGTCCTCCGTCACCCCGACCGCGATCCACTCGGTGCCGTCCGTGGCCACCGTCCAGTCGTCGATTCCCTCCACCGCCCGTTCCCGCAGGGCCTGGGCCAGCGGCTCGGAGCACCCCGCAGCCCGGTACCCGGCCAGCACCCGCTCCTCGAATTCGGCTCGCCACGCGTCCCGGTCGGCCACGATCTCCATCTCGTCCATCCGCCCACCCTAGACAGTCACCGGGTGAAGCCGCGTGTGGTGGACGGCCGGATCCGACGATGCCGGTCGGCCGCCCTGTTCCACGACGGCACCATCGACGCGGTGGTCGCGCCACTGGCGTCGTTCGTCGCCGAGTCGGACGCCGCGCTGTACGAGCCGGGCACCATCAAGGACCACATCCAGGCGAAGCTCGACGGCTCCAGGACGGGCAGGAAGAACACCGCGGCGGTCCGCGAGGCGGTGAGGGTACGGGCTGCCCCGTATGAGGCCGGCTGCCCGGTGGATCACGTACGGGAGCACCGATGCGGCAGGCGAGCCGCACCGGTGCTGTTCTGTGGTGTCAGGCGCCTCGGAGGAACTCAAGTGTCACAGGCCAGGCGCGTGCGTCCTCGTACATAAAGGCGTGCCCTCCCTCGAAGACCTCGTGACGGGCTCCGTGGATCCGGGACGCGATGGCCGCGCCGTTCCCAGGCGGCGCGATCGCGTCGTACCTGCCCGAGGTGACAAGGGTCGGTGCCGTGACAGCGGGAAGCCGCGACCAGACGTCGTGCGTCGCCCGCGCGCGCAACTGCCGTTCGTAGCCAGGCTCGTGCGGGGGCTCGGTCCCGGAGATCAGGGAGACCAGGCCCTCCCACATCTTCGGCCGGGTGTCGAACAGCATCGCCATCCGGAGCGGCTCCGGACGTTCGTGGAGCGGGTAGGAGCTTCCTCCCGGGCCTCCACTCGACGTACCGCAGAGTACGAGCCGACGGATCCGGGAAGGCCGTGACACCGCCATCCGCTGTGCCACCATGCCACCGAACGACGGTCCGAACAGCGCGAACTTCTCCCAGCCCAACGCGTCTGCCACCGTGAAGGCGTCCTCGGCGAAGTCGGCCATGGTGAGGGGCCGGTCCTGCGAGGTGGAGCGCCCGAGTCCACGATGGTCGTAGGCGGCGACGGTGAAATGCCTGCTGAGCGGTGACGAAGCCGGGCCGTACTCCTCGTTCAGCGCCGAACCGGATCCGCTGACGCAGAGCAGTGGCGGGCCCTCACCGGCCACCTCGGCGTACAGGCGCGCACCGTCGGCCTCGATCGTCATCCGGTGGGGGACAGGCGTTGTGGACATGGGCGAACACCTCTCACGGAGTGTCGTCTCCGACCGGAGCGCCGACGATCTCGTCGAGACCTGTCTGCGGAGCGTCTCGGCCACATGGCTCGACGAGAGCGATCAAAACGCGTTGAGGCAGCGGTTCGCGGCCGGGATTCGGCAGATCACCACGGGGCGCACCTCACCGAGAGGCGCGTCCGGCCGGACAAGCCCAGCACCGGGAGGATTCTCCGGGCGGGGGCTGTCCACTGTCTGGGGTCACGGTCGGTGTGGACTTCCTTGTCTCTGCCGTTCGGCGCGGGTCAACTCCTTTCCGCGGTCGGCTGACCGGCCGGACCGTCCACGTGGGCTCCGCGCCGAGGTGTGAGTTCGGTGTCGTGTATCGGTGTGTTCTCCTCCGGTACGAACGTGATCTCGCCGTCGAGCATCTTCTTGGCGCGGTCGATGTCCAGCGCGCCCTCCCAGCGGGAGACGGCGAAGACGGCGACACAGTTGCCGAGGAGGTTGGTGGCGACGCGCATCGAGTCCATGATGCGGTCGACGCCGAGGAGCAGGGCGACGGCGCCTACCGGGATGACCCCGAGCGCCGATGCGGTCGCCGACAGTGCGAGGAACGCCGAACCCGGTACGCCCGCCATGCCCTTGCTCGTCAGCATGAGGATCAGGACGACCGTGATCTGCTGGCCCGGGGAAAGGTTCACGCCTACCGCCTCGGCGATGAACAGTGTGCCGATGGAGAGGTAGATCGAGGCGCCGTCGAGGTTGAAGGAGTAGCCGGTGGGCAGAACCAGGCCCACGGCGTCGTCGCGGCAGCCGGCCTGGCGCAGTTTCTGCATCATGCGGGGCATGACGGTCTCGCTGGAGGCGGTGCCGAGCGCGAGCAGCATCTCCTCGCGGGTGTAGCGGACGAACTTCCAGAGGCTGATGCCGACGACCGCTTTGAGCGCGACGGCCAGCAGGAGCAGGAAGATCAGCGCGGCCGCGTAGCAGACACCGATGAGCTTGCCGTACGTGGACATCACACCGACCCCGTACTCTCCCACCAGGTGGGCCGTCGCGCCGAAGACCGCGAGGGGGGCGAGCTTCATGACGAAGCCGACGATGGCGAAGACCACGTCCTGGGCCTGTTCCACGGCCGGCAGGATCTTGGGCACCTTGGTGTGACCCAGATGCAGCACGGCGGCTCCCACCAGACAGGCCAGCACCAGAACCTGGAGGAGCGAGTTCTCGGCGAACGCACCGACCGCGCTGTCGGGCAGGGCGCGCAGGATGAACTCGGATGTCGAGGGCAGGGATCCGCCGCCCGTCTTCTCGTCGACCGCCGATGTGTCCAGCTTCGCCGGGTCGATGTTCATGCCGGCCCCGGGCTGGACCAGGTTCCCGGCGAGCAGGCCGATCAACAGCGCCAGCGTGGTGGCGACTTCGAACCAGATCAGGGCCTTGAGGCCGATCCGTCCGAAGGCCTTGAGGTCTCCGGCCTTGGTGATGCCGACGACGACCACGCAGAACACCAGGGGCGAGATCACTGCCTTGATGAGGCGGACGAATCCGTCACCGAGCGGCTGGGCGGCTGTGGCGATGTCGGGCCACAGCTTTCCGACGACGATTCCGAGAACGAGGGCACAGGCGACCTGCGCGAACAGCGAGGTGCACAGCGTGCGTGCGACGCGTCGCGGCAGGGACGGTACGGACGGCGACACGGTATTCCTCCAGAGCAAGTTCTACAATGCGGAAACTTACTTCCGAATCGTGGTGGAGGTCACTCTTGCTCAGCGATGCGATGCATGGAAGTCCCTCGTCTCCGGCCTTGCCAAATCTTGTACATTGCTCCAATCGGCGTACGGGCGGTGTCGCGACGTCGCGAGGCCGGTCGTACGGTGCTCCGGGAGGGTCGTCAACCCCCTTAGGGGGGAGCCTTTATGGGCCTGCCCGGCACCAGGTCGAGCTATCCCGGCGGCAGTTCGGATCCAGGGTGTCACGTTCGCCGAAACGGCGGATTGGCGCCGGTCCTTGATGGGCAGTGAGCAGGGAGAAAGCATGTCATGTGCACGACCATCTCTCCCTGCAAGGAGGCCGACCATGAACGTTCCCCAGCTGACCAGCGGGCTGGCTGCCGCGCTGACCGTGACCTTTTCCCTGATGGGTGGTCCGGCCGTGGCCGCCCCTTCCGCTGATACGGACAGGGCCTTGGCCGCTCGTGTGATCACGTACGACGCCGGCGGGGCCGCGGAGTTCAGGTCCGCGGTCGACCGGGGCGCGGCCATCTGGAACGAGAGCGTCGACGCTGTCGAACTGCGGCCGGTCTCGGCCGGGCAACGCGCCAACATCCGGGTCCTGGCGGACAACGGCTGGCCCCGTGCCATCACCACCTCGCTGGGCAACGGCACCGTCTACATCGGACGGCAGGCGGTGGACGAGGGCCACAACACGATCCGTATCTCGTCCCATGAACTGGGCCACATCCTGGGCCTGCCGGACCGCAAGCCGGGGCCCTGTTCGAGCCTGATGTCCGGTTCCAGCGCGGGTACCACGTGCACGAACGCCTACCCGAACACGGCCGAGAAGGCGGAGGTCGAGGGGTCCTTCGGAGGTGCGTTCGCGCGTACGGCCGCAACGGTGCCCCTCAACACCGTGACCGTGGACTGACGCGCGGCGCGGGATCCCGAGCGGCAGTGACGCGGGCGTGGTCGTCGGGACCCGGTGGCGGATCCCGACGACCCAGTCGCCCGTTACCCCGTTACCGCGGTGCGTGCTTTACGGCTCGGTCAGGAGGTCCTGCCCGTCACCGAGCTTCCCGACTTGGTCACGTGGTACGTCACGGTGGCGCCGCTCCAGAAGTGGAAGGTGAGTGTTACCGGTGTGCCGTCGCCGACCGCGTTGAAGAAGGCGGGGGTGAGGGTGAGGGCGTTGCCGCCGTAGTTCGGGGAGAACGCGGTCTCGAACTGCTGGTAGGAGGTCCAGTCGGCGGGGCCGGCGTTGCGGCCGTCGGCGTATGTGGCCTCCATGGTCGCCAGTGTGTCGCCCCGGAACTGCGTGGGGATGGCGAAGGAGCCGGTCGTTCCGGTCGCTTGCGACAGCACCGGTGTGTCGTACGTGGTCACGTCGATCTGCCAGGGCACCCCTGAGGAGAATCCGGCCTGGAGTGTCGTGTTGACCCCGTAGTCCCGGTTGCCGGTCAGCCGGGTGAGGGCGGCAGTCGTCAGCGTGAGCTGGCTGCCCGCGACCGTGTAGTCCCTGCCCTGGACGAGCGGTGTGCTGCCCTGCCAGAGGCCCTGGAAGGCGGTGCCGTTCAGGTTCAGCGCGATGGTTTTGGCCGTGATCGCGCCGGACTTCGGTACGAGGACCCTGTCCGAGGAGGCGGTTCCCGAGCGGGTGGTCCAACCCGACTTGATCTGGGCGGACAGTCCGGGGTAGCGCCACTGCAACGTGTTGCGGTTCAGGAAGGAACCGGCGTCCCACAGAGCGGTGGTGACCCCGTTGACCCGCGCTTCATGGCCGAACGCCTCGAAGTACTTCAGCGCCTCACCCCGCTGGACGATGTCGGTGGGGCGGGTGTAGTCGGGGTCGCTGAGCAGGCCGTACTCACCGAGGTAGACGGGGATGCCCTTCGCGACGAACGTGTCGCGCATCCGGGTGAAGGCATCGCTCATGTCCTTCTGGACGGTCGCGTCGAACCGGGTGTAGCCGGCGATGTTCACACTGAACGGCCAGAAACTGTAGTAGTGCACGGTGGCGACCAGGTTGGGGTCGTGCAACGAGTTGATCGTGGCGGCCAGCTCGTCCATGAGTCCCTGGTCCGGTGTGCAGACCTGAGTGGGCAGGACGAGGAGACGTGTCGCGTTCTCGCCGCCCTTCTGGCGCACGATGCTGTGGAACGAGGTGTTCAACTCGTTGAGCAGTTGGGCTTTCCGGGCGTCACTGGCGTTGTCGAAGACGGGTTCGTTGACACTCTCGAAGAGCAGCTTGCGCGGTGCGTTCCTGAACGCGGTGGCGATCTGGTTCCAGGTCGCGTTGTAACGGGCCAGCACCTGGTCGTGGTCGGTGGCCATCTTGTTGATCCACTGCCACGAGTCGTGATGGAGGTTGAGGACGACGTAGAGATCGTCGGCCAGGGCCCAGTCGACCACCTGCCCGACCCGGCTCATGTACGCCGGGTCGATCGTGTAAGGGGCTTCGGCCGACTGGTAGTTGCTCCAGGTGACAGGTATGCGGACACTGCGGAAGCCCTGGGCTCGCACGGTGTCGAACATCGCCTTGGTGGTCAAGGGGTTGCCCCAGGACGTCTCATGGGGGATGGCGTCCAGAGTGTTGCCCAGGTTCCAACCCGGCTGCATCGCGGCCACGGCGTCCATGGCGTTGTCGGGAACCGGGGCTGTGACCGTCGAGGAGGCGGACGCGCTCTCCGGGTGAGGAGCCGCGAACGCGCTGCCACAGGCGAGACCGACTGCGGCGAGCAGCGCCAGCAGAAGGCTCGCCACTTGCCCGAACCCCTGTCTGCGATACCGTGCGGGCGGCCGTGTTCTCTTCACGTCTCGTTCCTTTCGCTCGGTCGAGTCGGTGCTTCGCCGCTCACGGCCCCTGTCCCGGGGTGGTGGTGAGGTGGAGTCAGGAGGTGCTGATCCGGCACAGCGTGGACTTGTGGACCTTGGGATCGGTCCGGAGAGCGGGCTCGTCTGTGAACGTACCCATGGTGAGGAAGCGGAATGTCTCGACCGGTGGGACTACGCCGTGTCGTCACGGTGCTTGCCCTGTACCGCTGCACGTTGAATGACCGCATGGACACAGCGCCACCCCCGAGTTCCGCGGCCGGGCGCTCGGTTCGCGTCCTCGGGTGATCGCGGTGGGTACGGCGACGCCCGCCGCCCGGGGTGGTGGGCGGCGGGCGGGTGGGGTGGGGCGTGGTGGTTACGGGATCAGTTTGAGCAGCTTGTTGGGTGATCCGGTGCCGGGGCTGGTCACGGTGCCTGACGTGCCGCCGTCGACCAGGGCGGTGGCGACCTGGGCCGGGGTGGCGGTGGGGTGTCCGGCGAGATAGACGGCGGCGGCGCCGGCCACGTGGGGGGCGGCCATGGAAGTGCCGGAGATGGAGTTGGTGGCCGTGTTGGAGGTGTTCCAGGCGCTGGTGATGGAGCTGCCGGGCGCGAAGATGTCCACCCGGGAACCGTAGTTGGAGTAGCTCGCTCTCGCGTCGGTGCTGGTGGTCGCGCCGACGGTGATCGCCTCGGGGACACGGGCCGGGGAGTAGTTCTGGGCGTTGGCGTTGTTGTTGCCCGCGGCGATGGCGTAGGTCACCCCGCTCCTGATGGAGTTCTGTACGGCGGTGTCCAGTACGGTGTCGACGCCACCGCCCAGGGACACATTGGCGACGGAGGGGCCGCTGTGGTTGTTGGTGACCCAGTCGATGCCCGCCACGACCCCGGCCGTGGTGCCCTGGCCCGAGTTGTTGAGCACCCGCACGGCCACGATCTTCGCCTTCTTCGCCACACCGTAGGCAGTGCCCGCGGCGGTGGCGGCGACATGGGTGCCGTGACCGTTGCCGTCCTGCGCGACGTTGTCGTTGTCGACGGCGTCGTAGCCGTTGACGGCCCGGCCGCCGAAGTCCTGGTGGGCGATGCGGACCCCGGTGTCGATGACATAGACCGTCGCGCCCTCACCGGCGGTGTCCGGGTAGGCGTACTGCTGGTTCAGCGGCAGGGAGGTCTGGTCGATGCGGTCCAGTCCCCAGGACGGCGGGTTGGTCTGGGTGGCGAGCGCGCGCACGGTGCGGTTCTGGAAGACCTGGTCGACCGCCGGGTCGGCCGCGAGTCTGCGGGCCTGGGTGGGGGACAGCTCGGCGGCGTAGCCGTTGAGGGCCGCCGTGTACGTCCGCTCGACCGTGCCACCGTACTCGGACACCACATCGCGGCCCGCGGCCGAGGCGGCGGCGAGGCCGGAACTCTTCTTCAGCGTGACGATGTAGCTGCCGTCCACCGCGTCGGCGGCGTCGGCGCCGATGACCGTCCCGAGCGCGGGTGCGGGCGCGGCCTGGGCCGGGAGGGAGACGGCTCCGAGCGCGGTGACCGCCGTGACGGCGGCGACCGCCGCGGCGATCCGGGTGCGGGTGGTACGTATCACTGCCATGGTGAGGGGTCCTCCTCATCGTGGTGCGCGTGGGGCGCAGTGGGTTGCTGCGACCGCTTGTGGGAAACGATGGCGGAAGCCCAACCGCCGTTTCAAGAAGGGGCGTTGTGATGTCATGCGCATGACATGTAACTGTAATGGGAGTGACGTGGAGACCGGTCGATCCTGGACTTACCGGGCGTGCCCAGGCGCCCCGGTCTCCTACTGTACGGATGACTCCTGACGTGCCGTCAATGGATTGCCCCCGCCGAGCGGGTCAGAGACGCTGCGGGACCGGAGCGGTGTCCTTGCCGGTGTCCGTGCGAAGCCGTACCGCACCCGTCCCTGATCGCCACCGGACGGCGGTACGGAGAACCCCGCGGTGACGGTGTCCCGGGACGACATGGCCGTCCTCCGATTGCCCGTCCTGCTGCGGGTCGGGGCTCCCGGGCAGTGTGTCGTCCATCCGGTACCGCCCCCGGAGGCCGCATGGAACAGCTTCCCCTCCAGCGCGGTCCAACTGGGCATGGTCGGTGCGCCGCCGCGCTCCCCGTACATCAGGTTCCAGCGGACCGTGAAGTACCCCTGCCCGGATGGTCACCCACTCGCCCCGGTGCGCGATCGACAGCCGTCACCACCGGAGACCTTCCCCCGGGAAGCTGGTCGGGGTGATCCCGCCTCTCGGCCCGGCGGGGCGGCCCGGCGGGGCGGCGCGGTGTCCGGCCAGGCCGCCGATGTCCCGTACGCCAGGGCGAGGCACGCCAACAGCCCCTCGGCGGGCAGTAGTTCTTCCTGGTGGGCGGCGCAGTGCGGGCACGCGCGCACATGGCGGGCGAGACGCTTGCGGACCGCCGGCCCTGTGCGGCAGGCTATCCGGGCGGGCGCACGGGCGCCGCCACGGGAGCGTCCGCACGTCCCGGCCTACAGGAGACGCGCGGCGTCCGCCGGAATCACAGAAACCGGCGGACGCTTTTCGCGGATCACAAGGTGTTGATCACAGGGTGTTGATCAGGGGGTGTTGATCAGCTGGTGCGGCGGCACGGTCACCTTGCGGGCGCCGGGCTTGCCGCTCAGCACGACCTTGCGCAGCGCGACGTTGTTCTTGAGACTGGTCTCGTGGAGCCGCTTCGACGGGTTGGCGAGCACCTCGATGTAGTAGGTGCCGTTCGGGAAGTCGGTGACCTCGAAGGACTGGCCGGGGCGGTACTGGGTGTAGGTGTCACCCGAGCCGACGTCGAGCACCTCACGCACCGAGATCGAGCCGCGCGAACCGCAGGCGGTGGCCAGATCGGTGTTGTTCGGGTGCCAGTTGGCGTTCTTCACCGTGTAGTCGATGGCGTCGGTGTTGGCCAGACAGAAGGCCTCCTTGCCACTGCGCACGGCCACCTTCTTGTCGGCGGTCAGCAGCCGGTAGCTGGCGAAGTCGGTGAAGTGCCAGTGCTCGTGGCCCACCCGCGCGTCCCACTCCATGGTGCCGGCGGGCGCGTATCCGACCTGCCTGCCCTTGGCGTCGTAGAAGTACTGGTACGCGTCCATCAGATCCTTGCCGGGGCTCCGGAAACCGTCCACGACCAGGGGAGCGGGGCCCGCGTTCCACACGTTGGCGCTGAAGGCCAGATAGTCCTTGCCCTTGATGTCACCGTCCTCGCCGTCGGTGATGGCGATGTCCCAGGCGGGCAGTGCGCGCAGATCGGGCTTGGGTACGTCCGGGACCTTGGCCCGGCCGGCCGGACGCTCGGCGTTGGGCTTCAGCGCGGGCGCGATCCGCGAACCGTCGGTCTGCCCCTTGCCGTCGGCGGCGCGCGCCGAGCGGTTGCCGGAGGCGAGGGCGTGCGGCGCGGCGGGCGGTACGGGCGCGTCGGCGCCCCGGCTGTCGAGGTAGGTGTGGGCGTGTCCGGCTGCCGGGGCCGAGGGCATGGAGTGCCCCGGCATCGCGGTGTGGCCCGAGTGCCCGGCGGCGGAGCGGAGCCCCGCACCGCCCCCGTCGTCCGTCAGCCGGCGGACGGTCACCTTGACCGTCCGCGTCTTGTTCGGGATGGAGAACAGGTCGCGGTACTTCTTCGTCACGGAGACTTTGGCGGTGTACTCCCCGGCCTTGAGATCGACCGGCCTGGAGTAGTCGTACATCGTGGTGTTGGTCGCCCAGCCCCGCTGGACGCCCCACACCGAACCGAGGGTGAAGGGGTTGGTCGGGCAGCTCTCGGGATACTTCGAGGTGGCCGGGGCGTCCGGGCGGAGCCGGCCCGACGCGTTGTTGGGACAGAACGTGTCGGTGGTTTTGTGCACCACCTTGCCGGACGCGTCGGTCAGTGTGGTCTCCAGGAACCCCCGGAGCCCGGAGAAGTCCTTGACCATTCCCTTGGGCAGGTTCCTGGTCCGGGTCTTCTTCCCGTCCCGGATGATCTGACGGGCGATTACGGGGTCCTTGTAGGACTTGCGCGTCACCTGGAATTCGAGCGGGCCGCCGTCGACGGTGAGATAGGTGCCGAGCTCCAGGTAGACCCCGTCGCTGCCCTCCCACCGGTCGAGGGTCACGGACGTGGAGGCGGCGATCAGGTTGAGCTTCGGACCGGGCGCGGTCGCCGCTCCGGCGACGGGCGCGGCTCCGCCCACGCCCGCGACCACGGCGAGAGCCGCGGCACCGGCTATCGCGGAACGCCGGGTGCGGCTGAGGTGCTGTCTGGTCATCGGTTCCTCATCTGCGGGTGCCACGGAGGCACGGGGAGCGGGAAGGGCAGCCCACAGGTCTTCCCCTCCATCCCGGTATCGAGTGGTATGTCACGGGATTGCCTGTGAACAATCTGTGAGAACGCCAGAATCCGATCCGGGTTGCCCGGACCTCCGCAACCCGCTGATCGTTGGCCGGAACACGTTCCCCGGATCGTGGATCAGGCCATCTCACCGAATGCTCATTCCCGCGATCCTCCGGATGTGGTATGCGCCGGGGCCCACCCCGCTCCCTCGACGGTCGGCACGGTGTCAGACGGCGTCCCGTGTGTCTTCCGGGGTGGGGTCAGTACGTACATCCCGGTCGCGTACGTCGACGGCGGTGAGCGCCGGTGCCAGTGGGCCCGGTGCCAGGAAGGCCAGCGGCGGCATCATCCACGCACACAGTACGGCCGCCGCCTGGGTGGCGAGCTTCTGCTTGTACGCGTCGTAACTTGTACGCGTCGTAACCGGCGAACGAGGTCTGTACGCCGATCCCGGGGTGCTTCTTCCCGAACAGCGCGACCGCCTCGTCGGTACGGGCCGCCCGGTCGGGATTGCCCCACCAGGTGTAGTGCAGGGTGACCCCGCCGCCATCCGTTTCCCCGGACCGCCGCACGCGGTGAGCAGGGCACCGAGCGCGAGGGCCACCAGGAGCGCGCGGAACTTCTCTGTCCTGTGTCCGGGCATGCTGAATTCACCCTCCTCTCCATCAATCGACAGACCGACCTACCGACAGGTCGGCAGATCGGCATGGTGATGAAGCGAGGGAGACGAGCGGACGAGGCTACGGAAGCGTGGTGCCGGGCAGTGTGTACTCGTCGCGACGGCCGCACATGCCGTACCCGCCGGTCCGGCTCGGGCCGCTGTCGTACGCGGCGGCGTCGGCCAGATAGTCCGGGGCGCCGGACTCCAGCGCGTCCAGCTGCGCCCCGGTCCGCGCGGCGGCGGCCAGCGCACCGCCGCGCCACAGCTCCCGCCAGCCGGGCACCTTGGCGCGGACGAGCAGGGCGGCGGCCCGCTGGAACTCCAGGAAGGGGCCGCCGTCGCCCGCCAACGCCGCCTCCCGCAGCGCCAGATACCCCTCGACCGCGAGATCCCGCCGCCGCAGCGCCGCCTCCTCGGCCGCGGGCCCCGAGAGGGCGGGGAGCGCCGCGGCGGCCGCGTACCGCTCGGGATCGGCGAGATACGCGGGCGGGAAGGCGAAGACCGCGTCCCCGGCCTCCGGCAGCCCGCTGTTCTGCATCAGTACGGTGATCCGCAGCCCGTCGCCCTGCACCATCCGGTGCACGGTGCCGGGGGTGAACCAGGCCACTGTCCCCGGCTCCAGCGGCGTTTCCCGGTAGCCGCCGGGGCCGAGCGTCTGGACCGCGCCCCGGCCGCCCGTGACGACGTACGCCTCGGTGCACACCAGATGCAGATGAGGGCTCCCGCCGCACACCCCGTCCGCCGCCGCCCAGTCGTACGCGCTCACGTGCGAGAGTCCGACGGCCCCCGGCAGCGGATGCGGAAGGCTCACCATGCCAGCCCCTTCAGCCGGGTGGCGACCCGGTCGCGGTTCCACGCGCCGTCCGCGACAACCATTCGGTAGCGGTACGCGAAGGACGCGCCGGGCTCCAGCGCGAATTCCTCGAAGAACGCCCAGGAGAACGCCACGGTCGGGACCGGATTCGACCGTACGAACCAGTGCGAGCGGTCCACCGCGCTGGCCGGGTCCGTCGCGGGCGCGTGCGCGAAGACCAGCGTGGAGTGCGCGTCGACGTCGTCGTGCTCGGCGGTGAAGGCCAGCCACGGGCCACGGGTGCCCATCAGCTCGGTGTCCCCGGTGGGCTCGCCGGGGCCGAAGACCGTACCGCCGGTGAAGTCGCGCGGACCGCGCCACTGGAGCCCTGTATAGCCCGCCATCTCGCGGCCCGCGGTGGTCGGCGAGCCGAACCGCAGCGGCTCGTCACGGAGGTTGGTCAGCCGGATCGACCAGTCCAGGACCCAGGAACCGGACCCCTCGTCGACCGAGTGGACGGTGATCCCGCGCTCCTCGCGCGCCCACCGCTCACCGCCGTTCTCGAGCCAGGTCAGCTCCTCGGCGAGGGTGAACCGGTCCTCCTCCGCCGTCAGCTCAGGGAAGCCGTCGTGCCGCATGGAACCGACCCGCTCCGGCAGCGCCAGATACCCCTGCCCGTGGACATAGGAGTTGCCGCCCCAGAAGTTCTGCCCCGACAGATGGCTCGCGGTCATCTGGACGCCCTTGTGCCACCGGTGGTCGTTCGGCCGGTAGCCGGTGACCTGCCGGCCCGCGAGGGTGCGCAGCGGATGGATGTACGGCTTGCGTGCCTCGAAGGGGTCCGGATCGGGCCGGTACACGTACCGCAGCAGCTCGACGCCGCCCGAGCGGACGGTGATGTGCTCACCGTGGGTGTGGGTGACCTGAATCGTCATCGCTGGGGGCTCCAGTCCGGGTGGCCGCCGTGCATGGCGGTGTAGTAGGGGTCACCGGGGGCGATCTCGCCCGCCTGGACCGGCTGTCCGGTGAAGGCCGCCTTGTAGAGCGCGGCGGCGAATTCGAGGGTGCGCCGGGCGTCCGGACCGCTGCCCGGCGGGCGGACACCCGCGCCCATCGCGTCCAGCACGGCGCCCAGTTGCGCGGTGTGCGAGCTGGGCACGTCCGTCGCCGGGGAGCGCCAGGCGGTGACGCGCGCGGCGTCCACGTGCGGGGCCGGGGTGTAGGTCCAGCTGTCGTTGGTGTGCCCGTACAGGTGGGTCAGCTCGACCGTCGCGTCGGCGCAGTCGATCCGGATCCGGCTCACCTCGTCCGGGGACAGGGCGCTGTTGACGACCGTGGCCAGCGTGCCGTTCGCGAACCGCACCAGGGCCGTCGACACGTCCTCGCTCTCGATGTCGTGGACCAGCCGGGACGCCATGGCGCGGATCTCGGTCCAGTCGCCGAGCAGATGCAGCATCAGGTCGTACTGGTGGATGCCGTGCCCCATGGTGGGCCCGCCGCCCTCGGTCGCCCATCGCCCGCGCCACGGCACCGCGTAGTAGGCGCTGTCCCGGTGCCAGGTGGTCTGGCAGTGCGCGACCAGCGGAGCGCCCAGCTCACCGCCGTTGATCAGCGCGCGGGCGTGCTCGGCCCCGGAGCCGTAGCGGTGCTGGAAGATCACCGAGGCATAGGCCCCCGAGGCGTGCTCGGCCGTGGCGATCTCGTCGTACTCGGCGAGCGTGAGACACAGCGGCTTCTCGCACAGCACCCAGGCCCCGGCCTTCAGCGCGGCGACGGTCTGGCTCCGGTGCAGGGACGGCGGGGTGCCGATCAGGACCACATCGGGGCGTACGGCGCCGAGCATCGCGTCGAGGTCCTCGTACCCCTGGACGTCCGCGCCCTCGGCCGCGGCGGCGGTACGGAACTCCTGGAGCCGGCCGGGATCCACCTCGACGGCCGCGACCAACTCGATGCGGTCGGCATGGGCGCGCAGGGCCGGGAGATGGCTCCCGGCGACGATCGCGCCGGTTCCCACGACGGCGGCGCGGAGACGGTCGGGCTGAACGGACATGGGGTGCTCCTCGGAGGTGCGAAGGTGAAGCGATCTTCATTGACGCCCGTGGGCCCGAGTGTCAATCTCAGGGCGTGCAGGTGACGATTCGAGAGGTCGCGAAGGCGGCGGGGGTGTCCCCGTCCACAGTTTCCCGGGCGCTGGCGCCCGGCGGAACAGTGAGTCCGGTAACACGGGAACGGGTGCGGGCCGCCGCCGACCGGCTCGGCTACCAGCCCAACGCGTCGGCGCGCGGTCTGATCACCGGGCGTACGGGTCATCTGGGCCTGATCGTCCCGGATCTGCTGAACCCGTTCTTCGCGGACATCTGCAAGGGGGTGCAGGCCCGCGCCCGGGGGCTGGGCCACGCCGTGTTCGTGAGCGACGCCGAACGCGACGAGGGGCTGGAACTCGACGCGATCCGCACCCTCGCCCCGCAGGTCGACGGCATCCTGCTCTGCTCGCCCCATCTGAGCGGCGAGGAACTCGCCTCCCTCGGCGACCTCACCGACAAGCCGGTCGTCCTGCTGCACCGCAGGGAGCCCGGCTTCGCCAGCGTCACGGCCGACCTGATGGAGGGCATGGCCGACGCGCTGACCCATCTGCACGCGCTGGGCCACCGCAGGGTCGCCTATGTCGGCGGCCCGCGCTCCACCTGGGCGGCGCGGGAACGGTCGGCCGGCATCGAGGCGGTGGCCGAAACCGGGCTGCTCGACATCGTCCGGGTGGGGAGCGTGGCGCCCCACTTCGACGGTGGGATCACCGGCGCGGCCGATGTGGTGCTCGCCAGCGGTGCCAGCGCGGTGGTGGCCTTCAACGACATCGTCGCCTTCGGCCTGATCAGCCGGTTCACCGCGCGCGGGGTCCGGGTGCCGGACGAGATGAGCGTGGTCGGCTGCGACGACATAGCCCTGTCCGGGATGGCCGCCCCGCCGCTCACCACCGTTTCGGTCCCCAAGGCGCACGGGGCCAGGGCCGCCGTCGATCTGCTGTTCCGCATGCTGGGCACGCCCGCCGTCGAGGGCGCGCGGCCCCTGCAACGGGTCCTGCCGACCCATCTGGTCGTACGGGGGTCGACGGCCGCGGTCGGTCGCGGCTGACCTCTGCACCATCCTCTCCCTTCGGGCTCGGCGGACGTGACTCGGCTGGGCTCGGCGTGCTCCGTCCCGTCCCGTCTCCGGGAACGGGCTCGTGGAACGGGTGACTGCAAACGTTGCCAGTCTGTTTCCAACAGGCCGGGAAGTTACGCCCGTGGCGACAGCGCAGTCAATGAGATCTCCGGAATCCACCGCGAGTGCACCGGCATTCCACTCCTCTTGTCGTTCCCCGTCCGGCTTGCAATCGGTGCCGCACCGCCCACCATCCCGACCACGGCACGCCGCTGTTCCGTACCCCGTGGGAGGCCGCGCATCCGGCGCCGCCCACTTCGTCCGTGACCGTCCCGTCGGCCATCCGACGTACGGAAACGCTCGGTTGGGGCGGCCCTGCCATGCGTGTCCCACGCGCCCCGGCGGAGCCGCCTCTTCACGTCCGTGCTGTGCGAACCATTGACGCCCCTGTCACCGCTCCTTATCTTTCCGTTCGAGGTTCTGACCAACGTCCGAAATATCGAACGAGGAGCCATACGTACTCATGCCCCGCACACGCTGGAGACTGGCTCTGACCGCCGCGGCACTGCTGGTGGGCGCCGGCACGATCCAGGCGCCCGCCAACGCGGCACCGGACACCGCCGACGGCCGGGACGCCGCCGAGAACACCATCGACTACGCGATCGACGTCGACCCGGGGAGTCAGGGTCCGAAGATCGACAACACCATGTACGGCGTCTTCTACGAGGACATCAACCGCGCCGCGGACGGCGGTCTGTACGCCGAGCTCGTCCAGAACCGGTCGTTCGAGTACAGCACCGCCGACAACGCCTCCTACACACCGATGACCGCGTGGACCCGCACCGGCGGCGGCCAGGTGGCCACCGTCGACGACGCGGGCCGTCTGAACGCCCGCAACCGCACCTATCTGCGCGTGCGCCCCGACGGTACGGACGCCGGGACCGGGGTGGTCAACTCCGGTTACACCGCCGGGATCCCGGTCGCCGAGGGCAAGCGGTACGACGTCTCGGTCTGGGCCCGCACCGACCGGACGGTGGGGACCCCCCTCACCCTCGCGCTCCGGTCCGCCGACGGCACCCCGCTGGCCGCCCCGCTCCGTGTCACCGCGCGCGGCGACACCTGGGCCAAGTACACCGGCAGCGTCACCGCCACCGGGACCAGCACCACCGGGCGGCTCGCCGTCACGGCGGGCGGCGACGGCACGGTCGGGCTCGACATGATCTCCCTCTTCCCCCGGGACACCTACAAGGGGCGCCCCAACGGGCTGCGCAAGGACCTGGCCGAGAAGGTCGCCGCCCTGCGCCCCGGCTTCCTGCGCTTCCCCGGCGGCTGTCTGGTCAACACCGGCAGCCACCAGGGCTACGACGAGGCGTCCGGCTGGCAGCGCAAGCGCTCGTACCAGTGGAAGGACACCATCGGCCCGGTCGAGGAACGTGCCACCAACGCCAACTTCTGGGGCTACAACCAGAGTTACGGGCTCGGCTACTACGAGTACTTCCAGTATGCCGAGGACATCGGCGCGATGGCCCTGCCCGTCGTCCCCGCGCTCGTCACCGGATGCGGACAGAACAAGGCGACGGACGACCCCGCCCTGCTCCGCCGCCATATCCAGGACACACTGGATCTGATCGAGTTCGCCAACGGCCCCACCAGTTCGGTCTGGGGCAAGAAGCGGGCGGAGATGGGCCACCCCGAGCCCTTCGGCCTCACCCATCTCGAAGTGGGCAACGAGGAGAACCTCCCCGACGCGTTCTTCGAGCGCTTCGTCGAGTTCAGGAAGGCCATCGAGGCACGCTACCCGGACGTCATGGTCATCTCCAACTCGGGCCCCGACTCCTCCGGTGCGACCTTCGACCGGGCCTGGCAGCTCAACCGCGACGCCAAGGTCGCCATGGTCGACGAGCACTACTACCGCAGCCCGCAGTGGTTCCTGGAGAACAACGCGCGCTACGACTCCTACGACCGCTCGGGCCCCAAGGTGTTCCTCGGTGAGTACGCCTCCCTGGACAACCGCTTCCGCAACGCCCTGGCCGAGGCTGCGTTCATGACCGGTCTCGAACGCAACGCGGATGTGGTCAAGCTCGCCTCGTACGCCCCGCTGCTCGCCGACACCGCCAGCACGCAGTGGCGGCCCGACATGATCTGGTTCGACTCCACCCGGTCATGGGGCTCGACGAGCTACGAGGCGCAGAAGCTGTTCATGAACAACGTCGGCGACCGGGTCGTTCCCAGCACGGCGACGGCCACCCCCGCGCTCTCCGGCCCGATCGGCGGCGCGATCGGCCTGTCGACCTGGGCGACGAGCGCCGCGTACGACGAGGTGAAGGTCACCGGCGCGGACGGGACGCCCCTGTTCTCCGACGACTTCGCCAACGGCGACAGCCGCTGGACCAGGGCGGCGGGCACCGGTGACTGGACGGTCCAGGGCGGCCGGTACGTACAGTCCGACGCCACCGCCGAGAACACACTCGTCACGGCGGGCGACCCGGCCTGGCGCGACTACGACCTGACCACCAGGGCCACCAAACTCTCCGGGAAGGAAGGGTTCCTGGTCGCCTTCGGTGTGAAGGACACCGGAAACTACTACTGGTGGAACCTCGGCGGCTGGAACAACACCCAGTCAGGACTGGAGAAGTCGGTCGCCGGCGGCAAGCAGACCCTGATCTCCGACGGTACGAAGATCGAGACCGGCCGGACGTACGACGTACGCGTCGAGGTCCGCGGCCGTCAGGTCACCCTGCTGCTCGACGGCAAGAAGTGGGGCAGCTTCACCGACGACAAGGTCGCCGAGCCGTTCCGCCAGGTCGTCACCCGTGACGGCCGCGACCTGATCGTCAAGGTCGTCAACGCGCAGGACTCCGCCGCCCGCACCGCGATCGACCTCGGCGGGACGAAGGTCGAGCCGACCGCCCGGCTGACCACGCTCAGCGGCGACCCGGACGCCGTGAACACGGCGGCCGACCAGCCGATCGTGCCGAAGAGCTCGGTCCTGGAAGGGGTGGACAGCGTCTTCACCCACACCTTCCCGCCGAACTCGATCACGTTCCTGCGGGTCAGGACCAGGTGAGGCGACCGGGCCGGACGCAACGCGTCCGGCCCGGATCCCCCTCCTGACACAGCGACACACACCGACACGCCGTCACATGAACACGCCGAATATGCCGATCGCGCCGATCGCGCCGCCACTCCGATCACTCTTCGAACCGGCAGGAGCCGCACGCATGGCCACCGAACCACTGAGCACGGGCCCCACCACCAGACGTACCGTCCTGGCGGGCGCCGCCGCCGTCGGGCTGACGGCCGCGATGGCGGGAGGGGCCCAGGCCGCCTCCGCCGCGTCCGGTGCCACCGGGGGCGGACGGCACCCTGTACGGGAGTTGTTCGGCCGGCTCCCCGACGGCACCGAGGTCCACCGCTGGACACTGGAGAACGGCGGCACCCGGCTGCGTGTGCTCAGCTACGGCGGCATCGTCCAGTCCCTGGAGATACCGGACCGCCGGGGCCGGTACGCCAATGTCTCCCTGGGCTTCGACAACCTCGACGACTACCTGAAGGCCACCACCTTCTTCGGCGCGCTGATCGGCCGGTACGGGAACCGCATCGCGGGGGGCCGCTTCACCCTGGACGGCCGCACCTACCAACTCCCGCTGAACGATGGGCAGAACACTCTGCACGGCGGCACCCTGGGCTACGACAAGAGGGTCTGGGACGTGGAGCCCTTCAGCGGTTCCTCCGGGGTGGGCCTCGTCCTGTCGTACCTCAGCCCGGACGCTGAGATGGGCTATCCCGGCACCCTCACGGTCAAGGTGACCTACACCCTCACCCCGCGCGGCAGCTGGCGCATCGACTACCACGCCACCACCGACCGGGCCACCGTCGTCAACCTCACCAACCACACCTACTACAACCTCGCGGGCGAGGGAAGCGGCGATGTGTACGGCCACGAGCTGACCCTCGACGCCTCCCGCTACACCCCCGTCGACCCCACCCTGATCCCGACCGGGGAGCTGGCGAGGGTCGCGGCGACCCCCTTCGACTTCCGGTCGGGCAAGACCGTGGGCCGCGACATTCGCGCGGGCCACCCCCAACTCCTGCGCGGCCAGGGTTTCGACCACAACTGGGTGCTCGACAAGGGCTCCACCTCCTCGCCCCGGCACGCCATCACCCTGCGCGACCCCGTTTCCGGCCGCACCCTGAAGATCGCCACGACCGAACCGGGCGTGCAGTTCTACTCGGGCAACTTCCTGACCGGCACGCTGGTCGGCACCTCGGGCCGGATCTACCGGCAGGGCGACGGGCTGTGCCTGGAGACCCAGCACTTCCCGGACTCCCCGAACCAGCCGTCGTTCCCCTCGACCGTCCTGCGGCCCGGCCGCACCTACCGGTCCACGACGGAGCACTTCTTCCCGGCCTGACCGCCCCCGATGGCCGATCGACCGGCCGATCGCCTGACCTGCTGATTCACCCGACCGCCCGTACGGCGCGCGCGGCCCACGCGCACCCGTACGGGTCAGGACAGCGGCGGTGGCAGCGGCTGCCGCTCGGTGACCGCCGCGAGGTCCGCCTCGATATCGGCTGCCGCCCGCGTCAGCTCGGGCAGCACCTCCTCACGCAGCGCCTCGCCGCTGCGCTGCGCCGCGTGCGCGGCCACGCTCACCGCGGCGACGACCCGGCCCGTACGGTCGCGCACCGGCACCGCGACCGACCGCAGCCCCTCCTCCAACTCCTGCTCCACCAGGGCGTATCCGTCCCGCCGCACCGCCTCGACCGTGGCCGTGGGCGCCGCCGCCGAGGTGAGGGTGCGCGAGGTGTACGGCCGTGGCCCGTCCTGGGAGAGCCGGGCGGCCGGCTCCCCGGCGAGCAGCACCCGGCCCAGCGCGGTGGCGTGGGCGGGCAGCCGGGTCCCGGCGCCGAGGTCGACCCCCATGATCCGGCTGGCGGCGACCCGGGCGGCGTACCGGATCTCGTCGCCGTCGAGCACCGCGACCGTGGCGGAGTCATGGACGCGCCGGACGAGTCCGATCAGATGCGGCATCACGATCTGGTCGAAGGTGAGCCGGGACTGCGCCGCGTACCCCAGTTCGAGGACGCGCGGCAGCGGGGTGAAGCGCTGCCCGTCCGGTGACACGGCCACATAGCCCTGCTGCCGCAGGGAGAGCAGGGCGCGCCGGGCGGTCGCCCTGGCCAGCCCCGTGGCCTCGGCGGTGGCGGAGAGGGTCAGCCCGCCGGGCGCGCGCAGCGAGGCCAGCACGGCGAGACCGCGGGCGAGCGACTGGAGGAAGTCGGGGCCCAGTTCGTCCTTGGTGGCCCGCAGATACGCCGCCGTGGACGGCGCGGCGGACGGTACGACGGGCGCCGCCGGGCCGGTCACCGGCGCGGCGATGGCCTCCTCCATGTCCGCCGCGCACACCCGCAGCCCCGGCAGCGCCCGCGCGGCGAGACTGGCGGTGGTGTGTCTGCTGGTGTGGCTGATCACGCTCACCGAACAGACCGCGCTGCCGTCCCGGCCGCGCACCGGCACCGACACGGCCAGCAGCCCCGGCTCGATGAGCTGGTCGTCGAGGGCCCAGCCGGCGGAGCGTGCCCGGCCGACCCGGCTCTCGAAGTCCGCCTCCTGCCCGGGGGCGCGGGCCGGCCGCCGCGCCGGGAGGGCGGGGAAGCCCGTACCGTCGCTGTCGCTCCGCAGCCGCGCGCGCCACAGCTCCCAGCCCGCCTCGCCCCAGTCGGCGGCGAACAGCGCGCCGGGCGCGCAGCGTTCGGCGGGCAGCAGATCGCCGGTACGGAAGGAGATCGCCAGGGCGCGGCGGCGCGGGATCTGGGTGACGAAGCGGGCCCCGTCCCGGTCGGGTACACAGACCGACACCGACTCGTCGAGCCGGTCGGCCAGCCGCAGGGCGAGGGCGTCCACCGCGTCGGGCAGCCCGTTGGAGGCCAGGTAGGCATTGCCCAGTTCGAGCAGCCGGGGGGCGAGCAGTACGTCGTGGCTCTCGGCGCGCAGATAGCCGAGGCGTACCAGGGTGGTGACGATCCGGTCGACGGTGGCGCGGGCCAGCCCCGTCGTACGGGCGAGGTCGCCGGGGCGCAGTCGGCACTCCGGGGCCTCCGCGAGCCGGCGCACGACGGTCAGTCCCCGTTCCAGGGTGCCGGAGGACTCCCCGGACAGTACGGCGTCCTGGGCGGATGTCGCGGTGCGCGGCATGGGGCCTCCTGAGTTCTGTCGTGCCAGGTGAACGGTACCGGCAGGGGCCGACAGGGCCGCTGGTCGGCGGCCTGCCCGTTGACCGCCCGTTGACAGGGGCCGAGGTCCGGGATCACACTCTCCCAGAGAATGTGAAGGATAGTTCATTAAGCGAACAGCGCGGATGGCGCTTTCCCGGCGCGTCCGCGGTACATCCATGGCAAGGAGCATCGGCATGCGGATCCCCTCCTCCACCCGCGTGGGCATCGTCGGCGGTGGTCCGGCCGGTCTGCTGCTGGCCCGGCTGCTGCGCGGGGCCGGGATCGACTGCGTCGTCCTGGAGAGCCGTGACCGGACGTACGTGGAACAGCGCCAGCGCGCCGGGATCCTGGAGCAGGCCACCGTCGACGTGCTGCGCTCCTGCGGCGCGGCCGGCCGGCTGGACCGGGAGGGGATGGCGCACGACGGGATCGAGCTGCGCTGGGACCGCCGTACGCACCGGATCGACTTTCCCGGGCTGACCGGTGGCCGCCGCGTCCGGGTGTACGCGCAGACCGAGGTGGTCAAGGACCTGATCGCGCTCAACCTGGCCGACGGCATTCCGGTCGCCTTCGGCGCGCAGGTCCTCGCCGTCGAGGGGGCGGACACCGAACGGCCCGTCGTCCGCTATGGACTCGACGGCGGCGAACAGACCCTCACCTGCGACTACGTGGTGGGCTGCGACGGCTTCCACGGGGTCACCGGCCGGTCGGTCCCGGAGTCGGTGCGCACGACGTACGAACGGGTCTACCCGTACTCCTGGCTGGGCGTGCTGGCCGAGGCGCCGCCCTCCTGCGACGAGCTGATCTACGCGCACTCACCGCGTGGCTTCGCCCTGCACTCCATGCGTTCCGCGACCGTCTCCCGCCTCTACCTCCAGGTACCGAACGGCACCGACCCGGCCGACTGGAGCGACGAGCGGATCTGGGACGAGCTGGACGCCAGGTTCGCCGTCGAGGGCGACTGGAAGCTCCGGCGCGGCCCGATCACCCAGAAGGCGGTCCTCCCCATGCGCAGCTCGGTCACCGAACCGATGCGCTACGGCGCGGTCTTCCTCGCGGGCGACGCCGCCCATATCGTCCCGCCCACCGGCGCCAAGGGGCTCAATCTGGCGGTCGCCGATGTCACCGTACTGGCCGCCGCCCTCACCGAGCGGTACGCGCACGGCTCGGCCCGGCTGCTGGACGCGTACTCGGACAGCTGTCTGCGCAGGGTGTGGCGCGCCGAGCACTTCTCGTACTTCATGACCAGCACCCTGCACACCGATCCGGACCAGTCGGACTTCGAGACCCGGCTGCAGATCTCCCAGCTGGACCGGATCGCGACCTCCCCGCACGCCTCCGCCGAACTCGCGGAGAACTACGTGGGCCCGCCCATCGGCTGACCCGTGCCCCGTCCGGGGACGAACCGGGGCCTGTCTGGCACATAGCGCCGTCCGCTCCTTGGCGCGGGGCTCGCGGCGTCCGGTGCGTGCGATCGCCAGGCGGTGGGGGTACCCCCGGACGGAGTCCGGGGGAGGCAGCCGGGGGAGTGTGTGCCGGACGCCGCGAGCCGGACGCTATTTGTCGGACAGACCCTGGAAGGGGAAGCGCGCGTGCTGGGTCGCGAGAGCGACCCAGCGGGTCTCGGAAAAGGCATCCAGCCCCCACTGGCCGCCGAACCGGCCGTAGCCGCTGGCGCGGCAGCCGGCGAAGGGCGCCTGCGGTTCGTCGGCCACGGACTGGCCGTTGATGTGGACGATGCCCGGACGGATCCCCCGGGCCACCCGCAGCCCCCGGGTCCCGTTCTCGGTGATGATCCCGGCCGACAGCCCGTGCCCGGCGTCGTTGGCCGGCGCGACGGCGCGTCGTCGGCGAACGGGGTGATGACGACAGCGGGCCGAACGCCTCCTGGTGGTGGAGGTCCGCGTCCCGGGGGATGCCGGTCAGCACGCAGACGGTAGATACCGGCAACAGGGCAGAGCGGCAGCCGCGTTGACGGGCACAGCAGCCGTTCGCCAAGTGAACTCACGTCCAGGATGGCGTGAGTTTCCAGCCTGTCCTGGATCATGTCAATGGCCGTGCGGACGCTTCTCCCCCGCCCTGGTCAGGGCTGTTCGGGGGCGCCGGGAGCCGCCTCCTCGGCCAGTACCCGCTGCGCCACCGCGAACGCCGAATTCGCCGCCGGGACACCGCAGTAGACCGCGTTCTGGAGCAGCACCGCGCCGATCTCCTCGGGCGTCAGACCATTGCGGCGGGCCGCCCGTACATGCATCGCCAGCTCGTCGTAGTGGCCGTGGGCGATCAGCGCCGTGAGCGTGACCATGCTGCGCTCACGGCGGGTGAGGGTCGGATCGGTCCAGATCTCGCCCCACGCGTAACGGGAGATGAAGTCCTGGAACGGGGCGGTGAAGGGGGTCGTCCTGGACTGCGCCCTGTCCACATGCGTATCGCCGAGCACCTCACGGCGCACCCGCATCCCGGCGGCCGGGTCCCCGCGGAAGTGGGCGCGCAGCGCGCCGGTCACGGCCTCGGGGCGCTCGGCGGGCGCCAGGTGCGAGGCGCCCGCCAGCTCGACGAGCGTGGCGCCGGGCACCGCGTCGGCGATCTCCCGGGCGTGCGCGGGCGGGGTCGCCGGATCCTCGCGGCCCGCGACGACCAGGGTGGGCACGGCCACGTCCGGCAGCAGCGCGCGGATGTCGTACGCCGCCAGCGCGTCGCAGCACGCCGCGTACCCGGCCGGATCGGTGTTCCGGAGCCCCTCGACCAGCTCCGGCACGGTGAACCCGGGGGTGAACCACCGTCCCGGCGCGTTCTCGGCCAGCGAGGCCAGCCCCTCCCGCCGTACCAGAGCGGCCCGCTCCTCCCACGGCCCGGGGCCGCCGAAGTGCGCCGAGGAACAGACCACGGCCAGGCTCCGGAGCCGCTCCGGGTGGTGCGCGGCCAGATGCAGCCCGACCGCGCCGCCGAGCGAGACCCCGGCGTACGCGAACCGCTCCAGACCCAGCGTGTCGGCGAGCGTCAGGACCAGCTCCGCCAGATCGGCGACCGTCGCGCCGGGGGCGATCAGATCGGCGGGCGACCCGCCGTGACCGGGCAGATCCCAGCGCACGACCCGGTGGGTGACCGACAGTTCGGGCGCGACCCGGTCCCACAGGGCGGTGGAGGTGCCCAGGGAGGGGCCGAGGATGAGCGGGGGCGCGCTCTCGGGGCCCTCGACGCGGTGGTACGGCGGCTTCACGTTCATGGGTCGGCTTCCTGTCCGGTCCTGCCCCACGGGCTTCTCGGGGCTCAACGTCGCTCCAGGGCGCGGTCGGTGAGGGCCGCGGCGGAGCCGGTGTAGTGGGCGGGGTCGGTGAGTTCCGCGAGATCCAGCTCCGCCGCGCCGGCGGCCTCGGGATCCCCGGGAGCGGGCTCCGCCGCGAGCAGCTCCGCCAGCAGGTGCCCCAGCGGTCTGTTCTCGGTACGGGTCCGCCGCGCCGCCTCGGTCAGCAGCGCCTGCGCACGGGCGCGGCCCAGCAGCGGCGAGAGCACGGCGGCCAGCCGTTCGGAGACGATCAGCCCCTGGGTGAGGCCCAGATGCGCGTACATCACCTCCGGATGGACCCGCAGCCCCTCGAAGAGTTCCGCCGCGTCGTGCGCCGCGCCGCCCGCCAGCCGGAGCAGATCGCGCAGCGGCTCCCACTCGGCGTGCCAGGCCCCGGCGGGGCGTTCGTCCTCGGCGGCCATCGACCCGTGGAGCGTGGCCGCGAGGCCGGGCGCGCGGCGGGCCGCCGCGGCGATCAGCGTGGCGCGTACGGGATTGGCCTTGTGCGGCATCGCGGAGGAGCCGCCGCCCGCGCCCTCGGACAGCTCGCCGATCTCGGTACGGGACAGGACGAGGACGTCCACGGCCGGTTTGCCCAGCGCGCCCGCGGTGAAGGCGAGCGCCGCCGCGAGATCGGCGAGCGGGGTGCGCAGGGTGTGCCAGGGCAGCGCCGGTTCCGCCAGGCCGAGTTCCCGGGCGAAGGCCGCGGTCAGCAGCAGCCCGGTGTCCTCCCCGGCCGGGGGCCCGTCCGGGGAGCTCCCGAAGGCCGCCAGGGTGCCCGCGGCGCCGCCCAGCTGGGCCGGGAGGGTGGCGCGCACCGCCCGCAGCCGGTCGCGGGCGTCCAGCACCAGGCTCCGCCAGCCCGCCGCCTTCAGCCCGAAGGTGGTCGGGACGGCGTGCTGGGTCAGCGTCCGGCCGGGCATCGGCGTGTCGCGGTGGTCGGCGGCCAGCCGCGCCAGCGCCCGCTCGGCCCGGTCCAGGTCGGCCAGGACGGACGCGAGCGTCCGCGCGGCGACCAGCATGGCCGCCGTGTCCAGGATGTCCTGGCTGGTCGCGCCCCGGTGGACATAGGGCGCGGCCTCCGGTGGCACGGCCGCGGTGAGGTCGGCCACCAGCGGGATCACCGGATTGCCCCCGGCCCGCGCCCGCAGCGCGAGGTCACGGGCGTCGAACCGGCCCGTCCCCGCCGCCTCGGTGACGGCCCGCGCCGCCCGGGCGGGCGCCAGCCCCAGGCCCGCCTGGGCCCGGGTCAGCGCGGCTTCCGCGTCCAGCATCGCCCGCAGGAAGGCGCTGTCGCCGGTCGCGGCTTCGGCCGGGGTGCCCGCCCGCCCGGGAGCGAGCAGCCCGCTGTCGAGGACGTCACCGTCGTCGGGCAACTGTCCGGGGTCGCTCACAGGAACTCCAGAAAGACCGTTTCTCCTTCGCCCTGAAGGCGGATGTCGAAACGGTACGTGTGCGGTGTGCCCGGCTCGGCACGGGCGATCAGGGTGGCACGGCGGTCCGCGTCCAGCGACTCCAGCAGCGCGTCGCCCGAATCCGTCAGATAGGCGCGCGTGTACAGGTGGTGGAGCAGCCCCCGGGCGAAGACCGCGACCGACAGGTACGGCACCCCGCCGGGCGGCAGGGTACGGATCGCCCAGTGTCCGTCCGCGTCGGTGGGTATCCGCCCGAAGCCGGTGAAGTCGACGCCGTTGCGGCCGATGACCCGGCCGGTCACCGGGTCGTGCCGCAGTGAGCCGGGCCGTCCCGTACGGGATCCGTCGGGGGCGGGCTGCCAGGTCTCGACGATCGCGTCGGGGACCGGGTTCCCGGCGCCGTCGTACACATGACCGTGCACGGTGAGGGTGTCGGGGTGGCCCGTCGGGGCGACCTCGCCGCCGCCGGGGAAGGGCAGCGCGTACCCGTAGAACGGGCCGACGGTCTGGGAGGGGGTGGGGGCGAAGGACATCAGAGGTCGTGGCCTTCCTCGAAGAGAGTGGCGGACGGGCCGTCGAGAACGATGTCCCAGCGGTAGCCGAGGGACCACTCGGGGACGGACAGGTCGTGGTCGTACGCGGCGACCAGGCGCTGCCGCGCGGACTCGTCGGTCACCGACTGGAGGACCGGGTCGTACGGGAAGATCGGGTCGCCCGGGAAGTACATCTGGGTGACCAGCCGCTGGGTGAACGCCGTACCGAACAGCGAGAAGTGGATATGGGCCGGACGCCAGGCGTTGACATGGTTGCGCCACGGGTAGGCGCCGGGCTTGACGGTCGTGAAGGAGTAGCCGCCCTCGTCGTCCGTCAGACACCGCCCGAACCCGGTGAAGTTCGGATCCAGCGGAGCCGGGTGCTGATCGAGCTGGTGGGCGTAGCGCCCGGAGGCGTTGGCCTGCCACAGCTCGACGAGCTGCCCGCGCACCGGCCGTCCGGCGCGGTCCAGGACGTGTCCCGAGACCGTGATCCGCTCCCCGAGCGGCTCGCCCAGGTGCTGGCGGGTCAGATCGCGGTCCAGCGCGGTGATGTCGGTGACCCCGAACGCGGGCCCCGACAGCTCCACCGCCTCGGGGTCCCGCAGGGGTATCAGGGGCTGTTTGGGGTGGCGGAGATGGCTGCTGCGGTACGGCGGGTAGTCGCGCGGCGGATGGTTCCCGCCGGCCGACGCGGCCCGCGCCTTGGCGACTTCGGCGTCGATGTCGCGCTGGCTCAGCCCGTCGGGCAGGGGAGTGCTGGTCACAGGGGATGTCATGGGACGCTCCGGGAGTACGCGGGATACGTGAGTACGCGGATACGGGTCAGCGTTCGAGGACGAGGGCGAGCCCCTGGCCGACGCCGATGCAGAGGGTGGCCACTCCGGTGCCCGAGCCCTGCCGGGCGAGCTGGTGGGCGACGGCCCCGGCGAGCCGGGCGCCCGAGGCGCCGAGCGGATGGCCGAGGGCGATGGCGCCACCGCGCGGATTGAGGACCGCCGGGTCCAGCTCGGGCCATTCGGCGGCACAGCCGAGGACCTGGGCGGCGAACGCCTCGTTGAGTTCGAGGGTGGTGAGATCGGCGAAGGTACGGCCCGCCCTGGCCAGCGCGCGGCGGACGGCCTCGACCGGGGCGAGCCCGAAGTAGTGCGGTTCGGTCGCGGAGACACCGGTGGCGGAGATCCGGGCGAGCGGCTCGCGGCCGGTCGCCCGCAGCCCCTCCTCGTCGACGAGCAGCAGCGCCGCCGCGCCGTCGTTGAGCGGCGAGGCGTTGCCCGCGGTGACGGTGCCGCCGGTCTCCCGGAAGGACGGCTTCAGCCGGGCCAGGGCCTCGGCGGAGGTGTCGGCGCGTACCGACTCGTCCCGGTCGAACAGTACGGGATCGCCCTTGCGCCGCGGTACGGGAACGGGCACCACCTCCGCGTCGAACAGGCCGTCCTGCCAGGCCCGCGACGCCTTCCGGTGGCTGGCGAGCGCGTAGGCGTCCTGTTGCTCGCGGGTGATGCCGTGCTTCTCCGCGATGAGTTCGGCGCTCTCCCCGAGCGGGACGGTCCACTGCGGGTTCATTCTCGGGTTGACCATGCGCCAGCCGAGCGTGGTGGAGTACAACTCGGTGTGCCCGGCGGGGAAGGGCCGGTCGTTCTTCGGCAGGACGTAGGGGGCGCGGGTCATCGACTCGACGCCGCCCGCCACCGCGACGGACAGGTCCCCGACCGCGATGGCGCGCGCGGCCTGGACGACCGCTTCGAGGCCGGAGGCGCACAGCCGGTTGACAGTGACCCCGGGGACGGTGACGGGCAGCCCGGCGAGCAGCCCCGCCATCCTGCCGACGTTGCGGTTCTCCTCGCCCGCGCCGTTGGCGTTGCCGAAGTACACGTCGCCGATCAGCGCGGGATCCAACGCGGGCGTACGGGCGAGGAGCTCCCGGATCGCGTGGGCGCCCAGATCGTCGGGGCGTACCCCCGCCAGCGCGCCGGTGTACTTGCCGATGGGGGTGCGGACGGCGTCGACGACATAGACCTCGCGCAGCTGCGGCATCAGCGGACTCCCTCGGGGTGGTGGACCTTCGCGGCGGTCCTGTTCTCGATGTCGGCGGCGGACACGCCCGGGGCGCACTCCACCAGGACCAGTCCGCCGTCGGTGACGTCGAGGACGCCGAGGTCGGTGATGATCCGGTTCACACACGCCCGGCCGGTCAGCGGCAGGGTGCACTCGTCGAGGATCTTGGGAGCGCCGTCCTTGGCGGTGTGGGTCATGACGGCGATGACGGTACGGGCGCCGTGCACCAGGTCCATCGCCCCGCCGATCCCAGTGATCATTTTGCCCGGAACCGCCCAGTTGGCCAGGTCGCCACGGGCGGAGACCTGCATGGCGCCGAGCACGGCGGTGTCGATGTGGCCGCCGCGGATCATCCCGAAGGAGAGCGCGGAGTCGAAGTAGGAGGCGCCGGGCAGGACCGTGACGGTCTCCTTGCCCGCGTTGATCAGATCCGGGTCGACCCGGTCCTCGGTGGGGTAGGGACCGACCCCGAGGATGCCGTTCTCCGACTCCAGCACCACCTCGACCCCGGCGGGGAGGTAGTTGGGGATCAGCGTCGGCAGTCCGATGCCGAGGTTGACATAGCTGCCGTCGGTGAGTTCGCGGGCCGCGCGGGCGGCCATTTCCTCCCTGGTCCAGGCCATCAGACGGACACCTTCCCCTGCGTAGTGCCGTCGGCCGTTCCGGGGGCGGAGACCGTGCGCCGCTCGATCCGCTTGTCGGCCGCCTGCTCGGGGGTGAGGGCGAGGACACGCTGGACGAAGATGCCGGGCAGATGCACCTCGTCCGGATCGATCGCGCCCGGCTCCACCAGCTCCTCGACCTCGGCGATGGTGACCCGGCCCGCCATGGCGGCGAGCGGGTTGAAGTTCCGGCTGGACTTGTTGAAGACCAGATTCCCGTGCCGGTCGCCCTTGGCCGCCCGTACCAGTGCGAAGTCGGTACGGATACCGCGCTCCAGTACGTACGGGGTGCCGTCGAACGCGCGGACCTCCTTGGGCGGGGAGGCGAGCGCGACCCCGCCCCGCCCGTCGTAGCGCCAGGGCAGTCCGCCGTCCGCGACCTGGGTGCCGACCCCGGCCGGGGTGTAGAAGGCCGGTATCCCGCAGCCGCCGGCCCGCAGCCGCTCGGCCAGCGTGCCCTGGGGGATCAGCTCGACCTCGATCTCACCGGCCAGATACTGCCGGGCGAACTCCTTGTTCGCCCCGATGTACGAGCCGGTCACCCGGGAGATGCGGCCCGCCGCCAGCAGGACCGCCAGCCCGGAGTCCAGCGCGCCGCAGTTGTTGGACACCACGGCGAGACCGGAGACCCCCGCCGCGTGCAGCGCTCTGATCAGTTCGTTCGGCACGCCGCTCAGTCCGAAGCCGCCCACGGCGAACGACGCTCCGTCCCGGGCGTCGGCCACCGCCTCGGCAGCCGATCCGACAACTTTGTCCATGTGTGGAGTCCCCATCTCTTCCGGGCGCCCCGCACCCATCAGTGAAGTTCCGTGCCTTCAATTAATCAGGGCACTGACTATTTCGGCGAGGTTTCGCCCACGCTGCCACTCGGCCGCCCGCTCGTCAAGGTGCTTGGAAAACAAGGGAGGATAAGATCCCTCCCCTCGACACTGAGGAGGGGGATACACGAGTATCGCTCCGTACACATACTAAAAAATCCGGTATCCCCGGAAGCGAGGAGCACCTATGCCGGCGGTGGACCTGACCACGCACCCGGGGCATCTGGCCCGGCGGCTCCAGCAGGCGCACCACCTCCTGTGGAACGCCATGGTCTCGGAGGAGATCACCTCGCCGCAGTTCGCCGTGCTCAACGCGCTCGTGGCCGAACCGGGCCTCGATCAGCGCACCGTCGGTGAGCGGGTCGGCCTGGACCGCTCCACCATCGCCGAGGTCATCAGCCGGCTCGACCGCCGCGGTCTGCTCGGCAAGACCCGCGATCCGCAGGACGGGCGGCGCTTCCTGCTGCGCCTGACCGAGGACGGCGCCCGCACCCATCGCAGGCTCACGGTCCGCACGGCCCGGATGAACCAGGTGTTCCTGGGGCCGCTCTCCGACGAGGAGCAGACGGTCCTCTTCGACCTGCTCCGACGGGTCTCGGACGCGGCGGAGGGGCTGCGCGACCCGGCGGCGGGGACCGTGCGGGTGCCCTGACGCCGCCGCCCCGCGCTGCGCGCCACCGCCCAGGTTCGTAAGGTTGTCTTACGAAGGGGTAACGCGGGGAACGCGCGACACACCGAAGGGGTCTACCCCTCCATGAAGATTTCCTTCCTTATCCACAATGCGTACGGGATCGGGGGGACGATCACCACCACCTTCAACCTGGCCCGCTCGCTCGCCGAGCGCCACGAGGTGGAGATCGTCTCCACCTTCCGGCACCGGGAGAGACCGGCCCTCACCCCGGACCCCCGGGTACGGCTGCGGCCCCTGGTGGACCTGCGGCACGAGAAGGACGACCCGGCGCAGCTGCTCCCGTCCCGGGTCTTCCCCGCCGCGGAGCGCCGCTATCCGCAGTACAGCGAGCTGACCGACCGGCGCATCGGCGACTTCCTGCGCACGACGGACGCCGACGTGGTGGTGGGCACCCGGCCGGGCCTCAACGTCCATCTGGCGCTCCAGGCCCCGCGCCGGATCGTACGCGTCGGGCAGGAACACCTGACCCTGGACCACCACTCCCCGCGCCTGCGCACCGTACTGCGCCGTGTCTACCCCGAGCTGGACGTGCTGACCACCGTCACGGAGGCCGACGCGGCCGCCTACCGGCGCAAGACACGGCTCCCGGGGGTCCGGGTGGAGGCGCTGCCCAACAGCGTCCCCGACCCCGTCCTGCCACCCGCCGACGGCACCGGACGCCTCGTGGTCGCCGCCGGACGGCTGGTCCACGTCAAGCGGTACGACCTGCTCATCCGGGCCTTCGCGACGGTCGCCGCCGCCCACCCCGACTGGCGGCTGCGGGTGTACGGCACGGGCGAGGAGCGCGACCGGCTGCGCGCGCTCATCGAGGAACTCGGCCTCTACGACCATGTCTTCCTGATGGGGGCGGCGATCCCCATGGAGGCCGAATGGGTCAAGGGCTCGATCGGCGCGGTCACCTCCGACTTCGAACCCTTCGGCATGACCATCGTCGAGGCGATGCGCTGCGGGCTCCCCGTCGTCAGCACCGACTGCCCGCACGGCCCCGCCGAGATCATCAAGGACGGGGAGGACGGCAGGCTGGTCCCCGTCGGCGACCGGGACGCCCTGGCCGCCACCCTGCTGGAGCTGGTACGGGACGACGAGACGCGCCGCCGCATGGGCCGCGCGGCCCTGGCGAACTCCCGGCGCTTCGCCCCCGGCCCCGTGGTGGAACAGGCCGAGCGGCTCTTCGCGGACGCCCTGGCGGCCAAGACCGCCGGGCCGGACGCCCGGGGACCCGAGCCCGTGGACCACCCTCTGGTGAGCCGGGGCCACGCCGCCAGGGACATCGCCCTGACGGCGGCCGGCGCCCTGCTGAGAACCGTACGGAAGGTACGCCGATGAACCCCGAACCGACCGAGCCCCCCCGGGCCGACTGCGCCGTCGACCCGGCGGGCCGGCTCTCCGTACGGCTGGACCTTCCCTCCGCCACCCGGCCCCAGCTCTTTCTGCGGCAGCGCCCCGGGAAAGGCGCCTCCGAGGAGGGCGGACACCTCCTCGACCTGGAACCGGACGGGGACGGCGCCCCGGGCACCTGGCGGACCGTACTGGACGTGGAACCGGTGCTCGCCGAGGGCCGGTGGGACACCTACGTCATGGACGCGCCCGGCGCACCGCGCCGCCGGCTGCTTCCCGGCCGTCGCGACCTGCGCGCGCTGACCGCGGCCCCCGACCCCGCAGCCGACCGGCCCGCACCGCTCGCCGTCCGTATCCCGTACGCCACCAAGGACGGCTATCTCGCGGTCCGGACCTGGCTGCGCGCCACTCACGCCGAGGTCGACACGGTCCGGCTCGACGGCCGCGCGCTGACGGTCCGGGGACGGCTCTTCGGCGCCTCGCCCGGGAAGGGGGCGACGGTGCTGCTGGTACGCCGGGGCAAGGGCGGCCCCGTACGGGAGAGCGCGCTGACCCCGGAGGGACGGCGCGGCTTCTCCTTCACCGCGGACTACGCCGGCCTGCTCGCCGGGCACGGCACCGCACGCGAGATCTGGGACATCTTCATCCGCCCGACGGCCGACGCGCCCCGGATCAGGGTCGGCCGGCTCCTCGACGACCTGGCCGACCGCAAGGAGGTCTTCGTCTACCCGGCCGTCACACGCGACGGTGTCAGTGTCCGCCCGTACTACACCGTCGACAACGACCTCGCCGTGGACGTGGGCGGAGGCTGACCGCCCGGCCGGGACTCAGGCCCGGCCCAGCAGATGCCGCCCCACCGGGGAGCCCTCGCGGCCCGCGAAGAACGCGCCGAGCCGGACGGCGAACTCCGCCACCGTGACCCGGCCGTCCCCGTCGGCGTCCAGCTGCCGGAAACCCGCCAGCAGCTCCGGCGGGGAGGCTCCACCGCCGAGGAGACGGGCGTACTCGGCCTGCTCGACGAAACCGTCGCCGTCCCGGTCGACCGCCGCGGCCACGGTGTCCATCGCGGCCCGCAACGCCTCGCCCGCGTGGGCCGCGCGCGCGTACTCCGCCCGGTCGATCAGGCCGTCGCCGTTGGTGTCGGCGGTCGCCCGCAGCTCCTGCCACCAGGTGTGGAAGGCGTCGTAGAGAGCGGTCTCCGCCACCTCGTCCAGCTCCAGCCGGCCGGCCACCACCCGTGCCACCGCCGCGAGATCGGCCCAGCTGACGAACCCGTCGCCGGTCTGGTCCAGGATCCGGTCGAACAGCTCGGGACTGTCCGGTACGGGACGGGAGGCCCTGCGCCGCAGACTGCGCGCGAGCTGCCGCTCGGTGTCGATCGCGGCGGCGGCCACCGGCATGTAGCGCAGCCGCAGCGGCGCGAGCCGGTCCAGCAGTGTGGCGCCCCGGCAGACCGCCGAGGCGAGCGCCGCCCCGGCCGCGCCCGGTCGCAGCCCCAGCCGGTCCTGAAGCTCCGGCGTGAGCAGCGCCGCCGTGATCTCCAGATACGCGCGGGCCCCGGCGGTGCGCAGCGCCCGCCAGACGGGGGCGGGCAGGAAGTCCAGCCGCTGCGGCGGCGGGAAGTCGGCGGACAGGGAGGCGATCAGGGCGCGCACGCCCTCGGTCGCGTCGAGCCGCTCCCGGGTGACCCGGTCGAAGTACTCCCAGAAGTCGGCGACGGTCGCGGGCAGCACGTCGTCGTCCAGCCCGATCACCCGGCCGCAGGCCCGCCACTCCTCGTACAGCAGCTCCTCGTGGCGGGCACCGAGCGGATCGCCGCCCGCCCGGCACATCGTCACCACCGCCTCGAACAGGGTGAGATGGACCCAGGCCATCGCCTCCGGATCGAGCGCGTCGAAGGGGCAGCCCGTACGGTCCACGCCCTTGATGTGGCGGTGCAGCCGGGTGAGCCTGGCGGCCTCCTTCTCCCGGCCCCGGACATCGAGATAGACGATCCGCTGGAGGCTGAGCAGGGTCTGCTGGGCCCGCCGCCACGGATGGGGGCGGTAGGTGGAGAACTCGACGACACCCGCGCTCACCACCGGATGGGCCGTCTCCAGCAGCAGGGCCCGGCCCAGGACGGTCAGCAGCCGCCACCGTCCGACATACCGCCAGGCGATCGAGCCGGGCCCCGGCAGCGGACCGGCCGGGACGAGGGGAGTGTCGCTCATGAATGCAGTCCGTTTCTGGTACGGGTAAGGCTTACCGGTGCGGGAGGGGCGACCCGGTGGAACGCGCGCTTCAGTGACCGCCGAACCGCCGGTCGCGTCTGCTGTACGCCACCGCCGCCGCCCACAGGTCGTGGCGGTCGAAGTCGGGCCACAGGGTCTCGGTGAACAGCAGTTCGGCGTAGGCGCTCTGCCAGAGCAGGAAGTTGCTCAGCCGCTGCTCGCCGGAGGTACGGATGAACAGGTCGACATCGGGCAGATCCGGCCGGTACAGATACCCGGCGAAGGTCCGCGCGTCGATCAGGTCCGGATCGATCCGTCCGGCCGCGCTGTCCGCCGCCAGCCGCCGGGCCGCCTGCCACAGCTCGTCGCGGCCGCCGTAGTTGAGCCAGACGGTCATCTCCAGCCGGGAGTTGCCCGAGGTCCGCGCCTCGATCGCGTCGAGCCGGCCGAGCAGCGCCGTGGCCATCCGGCCCCGCCCGCCCGACCAGCTGACCCGGACCCCCTGCCGGTCCAGCCACTCCCCGTGCTCCGTCACGAACACGCCGATCAGCCGCATGACTTCGGCGACCTCCGGCGGATTCCTGCGCCAGTTCTCGGTGGAGAAGGCGAAGAGCGAGAGATGGCGCAGCCCGAGCTGGAGGGCGCCGTCGACGGTGTCCAGCACGGCCCCCACCCCCGCCCGGTGCCCTTCGGTACGGGGCAGCCCGCGCCCGGTCGCCCAGCGGCCGTTGCCGTCGAGCACCACGGCGACATGGCCGGGCAGCCGGCCCTCGGGGATCGGCGGGGGACCGCCGTCCGGGCACAGCCCTCGGGGATCAGCGGGTACAGGGGCAGCGGGTACAGAAGGGACGACCACGGGCTCACCTTCGACGGCCGGTGCGTCCGCGACCGGACACGTCGGATACTCTCCGTACCGCGATAGTAACATCAGGTAGTTGGGGGGTGGTTGTGGTTCGCGGAGATCGTCGGAACGCGGGCGCGCGGCCAACTCCCGTGCCGAGCGAGGGAGATCAGGATGATGAGGGGATGGCGGCGCGGGCTGACCGGGGCGGGGGTGCGCGATCCGCTCCTGCGCGAGGAGTTCACCCGGCAGGCGCGCGCACTGGCCCGGTACGCTCCCGCCCAGTACGCGGCCCTGCGGTTACTGCTGCCGCCCGCGACAGCGGTGCATGTGGTGGCCGCGGTGTCGTTCATGCACACCTGCGACGAACTGCTGGACCAGGACGGCCGGGCCCCCGTCGCACTGCGGGCCGCCCGGTTCGCCGCGTACGAGAAGAGGGTCCGGCGCGTGCTGGTCTCCTCCCGGGCGCCCGCCGGGACGCTCGGCCCGCTGTGGCACGCCGCCCGCACGCATCCGCGACTGCTCGGCCGTGTGGACGACTTCCTGCGCGCGGCCCCCGCCGACCTGCACTTCAACGGCTTCGAACGGGAGGCGGACTTCGGTGCGTACGTGGAGGAGTACACGCTGCCCGGACTGCTGCTGATCGGCGCGGTCCTCGCGGGCCCCGACGAGTCCGACGAGCGGTTGCGGAAGAGCGTCCGGCTGGTGGCCGCGCCCGTCCAGCGGATCGACTTTCTGACCGACCTGGCCGAGGACCTGGCGTCCGGGCGGCTCTACCTGCCGCGCTCCGACCTGCGGGAGGCGGGCGTACGGCCGGAGGACCTGCGCCAGGGGCGTGCCACGGCGCGGGTCCGGGCGCTGCTGGCCCGTACCGCCGCCAAGTGCTGGACCGACCTCGCCGCCGCGCGACCCGCCGTGGCCGGGGTCCCGGCGCTCTACGCGCCCATGGTCGCCGCCCAGTTGGATGTCTACGCCCATCTGCTCCACGAGGCCCAGGCGCGCGGACCCAGGCTGCTCGGCGGTGGCGTGCGGCCCCGGATCCCGGCGGCCCTCGCCATTCTGCTGCGCCACCGCGGAAAGAGCCGAACGGACTCACCTGCTCCGGAATATGCCTCATCCGGGTGAGGAATCCGTTTCTCTCTGGCGGGTGTCTTCTCCGGCATGTCATAAGGAGGTACCACCCAAAACGGGGAAATGAGGAAACCATGCGCATGCGTCACATCGCCTCCCGCGCGGCCGCCGCGCTCACCGTGGTCCTGCTCGCCGCTCCCGGCGCGCTGGCCGCGACACCCGCCACCGCGACGGGTCCCGACCCGGTCCCGGCCACGGCCCAACTGCCCGTGGCGCTGCCCAAGGGCAAGGTCGTCTCACGGGTCGCGCTCAACATCCGCGAGAGGGCGACCTCCGACTCCCGGTCCCTGGGCCTGCTCCAGCCGGGCGCGATCGTCACCCTGTCCTGCAAGGTCACCGGCCAGAACGTGGACGGCAACACCGTCTGGTACCGGCTCGCGGACGCGCCGCACGGCTATGTCGCCGCCCGGTACGTCCAGAACCTGTCGTACGTGCGCCCCTGCGCGCACTGACAGCCGAGCCCTGACGGGCATCCGATGCGCCCGCTGCCGTCCCCACCTCCGCTCCGGCCGGTGGGGACGGCGGCGGGCGTCCGTCGTACGCGCGCGGAGGACGGCATTACGATCACCCCATCGCGGGTGATCAGGGAGGCTTCCATGCCGTATCAGCAGCCGGTGCTCGACACTCTCGACCGGCAGATCCTTGCCGCGCTCGTCGCGAACGCCCGAACCAGCTTCACCGAGATCGGCCAGGCGATCGGGCTCTCGGCGCCCGCGGTCAAACGCCGGGTGGACCGCATGCGGGAGGCCGAGGTGATCACCGGCTTCACCACGATCGTCCGGCCGGCCGCCCTCGGCTGGCGCACCGAGGCGTATGTCGAGGTCTTCTGTGACGCGGCGGCCCCGCCCCGGCGCCTCGCCGAAGTCGCGCGGAACCACCCGGAGGTGGTGGCCGCCGTCACCGTGACCGGCGGGGCCGACGCCCTGCTGCACATCAGGGCCGTTGACATCCAGCACTTCGAAGAAGTCCTGGAGCGGATCAGGGCCGAGCCCTTCGTCACCAGGACCAACAGCTTTATCGCCCTGACCCATCTGCTCCCCGGCAGCCCGGAGGCGGGCAGCCCCGCCGTGCCGCCCGGCCGCCGCCCGGCGCTGCCCGTCGGCCCGGATGAAACGAATCGCCGCTGACCTGCCCCGCGACGCAACACTCTTGCGCGTACACGCAATTCCTGATCCTTGATCACGCTCCGTTCCGCTTCCTATCGTTGAGGCATCGCCCACGAGAGGAGGCCGAGTGGAGCCCGTACGCGTCTCCCGGCCCAGGCGCTACCTCACCTGCGCGCCCGCCCACTTCGACGTCAGCTACGCGATCAACCCCTGGATGAGCGAGGGCATACCGGTCGACACCGCACGGGCCGGCGCCCAGTGGGAGACGCTGATCCGCACCTACCGCGCGCTCGGCCACACCGTGGAGAGCGTGGCACCCGTCGCGGGCCTGCCCGACATGGTGTTCGCCGCCAACGCCGCGCTCGTCCTGGGCGGCAAGGTCCTGCGCTCCCGTTTCCACGCCGCGCAGCGGCGGCCCGAGGCGGGCGCGTACGCGACCTGGTTCAAGGCCGAGGGGTTCGAGACATACGAACCCGAGCAGGTCTGCGAGGGCGAGGGGGATCTCGTCCCGGTGGCCGGACTCCTGCTGGCGGGCACCGGTTTCCGTACGACGGTTCCGGCGCACCAGGAGGCACAGGAGTTCTTCGGGGTGCCGACCGTCAGCCTCCGGCTCGTCGACCCGTACTTCTACCACCTGGACACCGCGCTGTTCGCCCTGGACGACGAGAACATCGCGTACTACCCCGGCGCGTTCTCGCCCGGCAGCCGACAGGTCCTGGCCCGGCTCTTCCCCGACGCCGTGACCGCCACCCGTGACGACGCCATGGCCTTCGGGCTCAACTCCGTCTCCGACGGCCGCCATGTGATCATCGCGCCCCGGTCCACCGGTCTCATCGACCGGCTCGCCCGGCGCGGCTATGTCCCCGTACCCGTCGACCTGTCCGAGTTCCACAAGGCGGGCGGCGGAATCAAGTGCTGCACCCAGGAGGTCCGTAGCCCATGACGTACACCACCGCGGCCGTCGCCCCCGCCCGTACCTCCGCGGAACTGATCCGCGCGGACGAGCGCGTCCTCGCGCACAACTACCATCCGCTGCCCGTGGTCGTCGCGCGCGCCGAGGGCAGTTGGGTCGAGGATGTCGAGGGGCGCCGCTACCTCGACATGCTCGCCGGCTACTCGGCGCTCAACTTCGGCCACCGCCACCCCGCCCTCGTCGAGGCCGCCAAGCGCCAGCTCGACGCGGTCACCCTCACCTCGCGCGCCTTCCACAACGACCGGCTCGCCGGCTTCGCCGAAGGGCTGTCCGCGCTGGTCGGCCTGGAGATGACCCTGCCGATGAACACCGGCGCCGAGGCCGTGGAGAGCGCGGTCAAGGTTGCCCGCAAATGGGCGTACGAGACCAAGGGCGTCGCCCCCGGCCGGGCCACCATCATCGTGGCGGCGGGCAACTTCCACGGCCGGACGACGACCATCGTCAGCTTCTCCGACGACCCGGTGGCCCGTACCGGCTTCGGCCCGTTCACCCCGGGCTTCCGCCTCGTGCCGTACGACGACCTCGCCGCCCTGGAGGAGGCGATCGACGAGAACACCGCCGCCGTGCTCATCGAGCCGATCCAGGGCGAGGCCGGGGTGCTGATCCCCTCCGACGGCTATCTCGCGGGCGTCCGCGAGCTGACCCGGCGCACCCGCACCCTCTTCATCGCCGACGAGATCCAGTCGGGGCTCGGCCGCACCGGCACCACCCTCGCCGTCGCCTACGAGAACGTGCTTCCCGACATGCTCCTCCTCGGCAAGGCGCTCGGCGGCGGTATCGTCCCCGTCTCCGCGGTGCTGGCGAGCCGCGAGATCCTGGGCGTTCTGCGCCCCGGCGAGCACGGCTCCACCTTCGGCGGCAACCCGCTCTCCGCGGCCGTCGGCTCCGCCGTGGTCGACCTGCTGAACACCGGTGAATACCAGCGGCGCGCCCGGGAGTTGGGCGAGGTGCTCGCCGACGGGCTGACCGCGCTGGTGGGCCGGGGTGTGACGGGCCACCGGAGCCGGGGACTGTGGGCCGGTGTCGACATCGATCCGGCGCTCGGCACCGGCCGGGAGATCGGCGAACGCCTGGCCGGGGAAGGCGTCCTGGTCAAGGACACCCACGGCTCGACCATCCGGCTCGCCCCGCCGCTGACCATCACCCGCGAGGAGCTGGAGACGGCGCTCGACGCGCTGGCCCGGGTGCTGGGCTGAGTCAGGGCCCGGCCGGGGCGGGCAGCGCGCGCGGCGCCTCCACCAGCAGCCTGTCGGTCTCGGTGGCCGTACAAGATTTTTGCCGGAACGGCAACTCACGGGCCCTGGTGGGCGGGTGACACGGTGGTCATGATGGGTACGGATCGCCCGAAGGCCGCCAGGCCCGGACGCGGTGGGCGTCCGGGCGTCCCCGGCCTGTCGTCCCCACGGCCCCGGGAGGCCCCGTGAACGAAGACAGCGATGACCAGGACGTACCGAGGCTGCGGCTCGGCCTCTATATCGAGACGCTCAAGGCGCGGATGCCCGCACCGCAGTACAGACTCCTCATGGAGGTCGTCCGTATGTGGGCCGAACACGGCGGCGGCACGGTGCGCCTCCAGATGGACGACGAGGAACGGGAGCTGTTCACCCCCGACGTACAGCGGGAGATGCTCACCATCATGGGTCTGATCGGCGCCATGGAGCCCGGCCACGAGGACCGGGCCGACCATGTCGTCGCCGATCTGGGCGACGGCGAACACGCCAGGGGCGCCCTGACCCTGGTGCCGCCCGAGGTGGCCGCCGACCCCGAGCGGTTGCGGACGATGCGCGAGGAGCTGAACGCCAAGGCGGCCCGGCGCAACAGCGACGAGGCGGAGTTGGAAGCCATCGCCCGTGCCAGCGGGATGCTGCCCGCAGCCGACGCCGACGCCGACGCCGACGCCGCCGACGAGAAGTGACGGCGCGGGAGTGTCAGCCGGTACGGGACTCCAGGTCGCGGCGGGTGTCATCGCCGTACACACCGGTCTCGTCACCGCGGATGCCGTACCAGAGCTGGAAGCGGCCGACCGCCTCGGTGAGGGTGGCGTCATAGGCGCCGGTGACGGTGCCGCCCGTGTACACGTCGGGGATGCGCAGCAACCGTTCCTGGAGGTCGCTCACCTGCGGTCCGGTGTCTCCCTGCCGCAGTACGTCGGGGGCGACGGGGGTCGGCGGCGGGGCGACGGGCGGGGCGGTGGTGGGCGGCGCGGTGGTCGGCGGTGCGCTGACGGGAGGGCTGGACGGGGCGGCCGGGGCCGGCGGGGGGACCACGGCGGCCCGGGACGGCTCGTCCGTACCGCCCCAGGTGAGGGCCAGCGCGATACCGAAGCCGGCCACCGCCGCCCCGGCCACCGTGACGACGGCGGCCCGGCCGCTCCACCCCCGGCGGCCGTAGCGCGCGGAGCGGCCGGGGCCCGGCCGACGCCCGTCCGGCGGCTGCCGGGGGAAGGGCGGAAACTCCTCGGTGGCGGGATCGGCGGCCCTGGTCCTGGCCTTGGCCTGGGGCGCCGTCGTGGCGGTCCGCTCCGCGACGGGCACCCGCTCCCAGCCCTCGCCCCTGCCGTCCTCCTGCTCCTCGGGCGCCGGTTCCTCGGGCCGGAAGAGCTCACTGAAGTCGGACAGGGGCTTGGGCCGCCGCTTGCGGATGACATGGGTCGGCTCGATCACCGCACGCCGGGCCGGCTGCCGCTGATCGGATGAGGGGGTCACCCGGCCTCCTTCAACTGTCTGTTCCGAACGCTGATGGACGGCCCGTGACATCGCGGACCGCCCGCAACGGGACGCTACCCTGACCGCGCCGGACGCGCGTGCGATTGCACGCAAGTACCCTCTCGGGTCACGCTGGGTGATGGATCGTCAGCTCCGGTCGAGGGCCTCGGCCTCGATCAGCAGCGCCTGGCCCGGGTTGAGCGTCGGCATCGGGATCCCCGCACCCGTGAGCACGGTCCCCGGCAGCTCCACCCAGCCCTCCAGCGCGGCCGTGAACCACGCGGGACCCGCGACCTGGTGCAGGGACGGGAGCCCCGCCTCCGTCCGGATCCGGACGCGGTGGCGGCTGCGCGGATCCAGCCCGGGAAGCCGGACGCGGCCCGACTGCCCCTCCGGGGACGTGGCGAGCCTGGCCCAGCAGTAGAGCGCGGCGCCCGCGTCCCGGGCGACGACCCCGTGCAGCACGCCGGCCTCGCCCTCCAGGTCGGCGCGGACCACCCGGCCGCCGTGCAGCAGCGGCCGCAGCTCCTTGTACAGCCGCGCCCAGCTCCTGAGCCCGGCCAGCTCCTCGGGGGTGCGCGCGGTCAGATCGTCCTCGATGCCCGCGTGGCCGAACAGCGCGGTGATCCGGCTGAAGGAGGGGTCGGCGGTCCGCGCGGTGGTGTGGCTGTGCGGGGCGCCCACATGCGTCCCGACCAGCTCGGGCGGCAGCAGCTGACCGGTCCAGCGCTGGATGGCCTGGCGTTCGACGGGGTCGTTGCAGTCGGACGCCCACACCCGGTCCGTACGGGCCAGTACGCCGAGGTCGACCCTGCCCCCGCCACTGGAGCAGCTCTCGATCTCCAGCCCGGGATGGCGCTGCCTGAGCGTGTCGAGCAGCCGGTACAGGGCGGCGGTCTGGGCGCGCACCCCCGGCCGGTCCCGGCCGTCCGCGCCCCGGTGCACGGCCTCGTGCAGATCGCGGTTGTGGTCCCACTTCAGATAGTCGATGGCGTAGCGCGTGACCAGCTCGTCCAGCGAGGCCAGCAGATAGTCCCGGGCGCCGTCGTGGGCGATGTTCAGGACGTACTGGTGGCGGGCGCTCGGACCCAGCCCCGGGTGACCGGGGCCGAGGATCCACTCGGGGTGCTCCCGGGCCAGTCGGGAGTCGAGGTTCACCATCTCCGGCTCGACCCACAGCCCGAACTGCATGCCGTGGCCGTGCACCCGGTCGGCGAGCGGCCCCAGACCGTCCGGCCACACGGTCTCGTCCACGGTCCAGTCGCCGAGCCCGGCGGTGTCGTCACGGCGGCCGGAGAACCAGCCGTCGTCGAGGACGAGTCGCTCCACCCCGGTGGCCGCCGCCAGATCGGCCAGCTCCAGCAGCCGGTCCTGCCGGTGGTCGAAGTAGACCGCCTCCCAGGTGTTCAGGGTCAGCGGCCGGGGGCTCGCCGGATGCGAAGGGCGCGCCCTGAGCAGGGTGTGGAACCGGTCGGCGAGCCCGTCCAGGCCCGCGTCCGACCAGACGAAGTGGCAGACCGGCGCCGTGTAGTCGTCGCCGGGGGCGAGCCGGATCTCCCCGGGCGCGAGCAGCTCACCGCCGCCGAGGACCGCGCCGTGCACCCCCGCGCCCTCCGGGAGCCGCTCCGCCAGCCAGCGCTGATTGCCGCTCCACGCCACATGCAGCCCCCACACCTCGCCGGTGCGGAACCCGAAGCCGGGCACGCCCACGGTGAGCAGATACGGGGAGTCCTGGCCCGGCCGGCCGCGCCGTACCTCCCGTACATGACCGCCGAAGCCCAGCGGGCCGCGCTGGGGCGACCGCTCGCGGCACCACTTGCCGGTGAAGTCGAGCACTTCGCCCGCCCGTCCGGGCAGCGGCAGCAGGGTGGTCACACCCGCGAGGTCGTACGGGACGGTGTCGGGCTCCCCCGCGGTGTGCGGGCGGGTGAGACGTGTCGTCACACCGAGCACCCCGGACGGCTCCAGCCGGTAGGTCAGGGTGATGTCGAGGCCGCCGACCCGGTCGGTGAGCCGCAGCTCCAGCTCCCCGGGCCGCTCCGCCACACCGGCCAGCCGGGGGCGGGGGGTGGTGGCCGCGCCGCCCCGGTGCCCCTGCTGGGCGGGGGTGCCCGACCAGCCGTCGGCCTCCGTCGGCCAGACGGTGAACCGCCGCGGCTCGTCCAGGGCGTTGTTGAGCACGGCGCCCTCGGCCGTCAGGGCCAGCGCGGCCAGGTCCTCGTCGGTCAGCTCGCCGAGGTCCTCGCCCCAGTGCAGGACGCGGGGGAGCGGATCGAGGAGCTCGACGACGAAGCTCACTCCTGCCGCGCGCAGATGGACGGTCCGCGCGGTGGTGCGGGTCATGCGGTTCCCCTTTGGCTGTCTTTCTCCGGCTGAGCGGGCTGTTCCTGCCCACGTACATCTTCGCCGGGCCGGGGAATCCGGAGGTACACGGTCGTGTTGGGAGTACCGGTGGCACCGCGCAAGGGTGCCGCTCCTGTCTACCGAAGGTGCGTAATTTTGTCTTCCAGCGATATCCTCACCCGCGCCGCGCAGGTGCTCGACCGGCCGTTCTCCCTCGGCGGTCTCGACCTGCGCAACCGGATCGCGATGGCCCCGATGACACGACAGTTCTCGCCCGGCGGTGTGCCCGGATCCGAGGTGGCGGAGTACTACGCGCGCCGGGCCGCGGGCGGTGTGGGACTGATCATCACCGAGGGTACGTACATCGATCACCCCTCCGCCGGGACGAGCGGCGAGGTCCCCCGCTTCCACGGTGAGGACGCGCTCGGCGGCTGGGCGCACGTGGTCGCGCGCGTCCACGAGGAGGGCGGCCGGATCGTTCCGCAGCTCTGGCATGTCGGCATGACCCGCGAGGAGGGCGCCCTGCCCTTCCCGGACGCGCCCCGGGTCGGCCCCTCGGGGCTCGCCCTGGACGGTACGCAGGCCGGGCACACGATGACGCAGGCGGACCTGGACGCGGTGATCACGGGCTTCGCCGAGGGCGCGGCGGCGGCCGAGCGGCTCGGCTTCGACGGGATAGAGCTGCACGGCGCCCACGGTTATCTGCTCGACCAGTTCCTCTGGTCGGGCACCAACCACCGTGAGGACGCGTACGGCGGCAGCCTGGTCGCCCGTACCCGCTTCGCGGCCGAGATCGTGGCCGCCTGTCGGCAGGCGGTGTCCCCGGACTTCCCGGTCATCTTCCGGATGTCCCAGTGGAAGCAGGGCAGCTACGACGCCCGGCTCGCCGGCACCCCGCAGGAGCTGGCCGAACTGCTCGCCCCGCTGACCGAGGCGGGCGTGGACGCCTTCCACTGCTCGACGCGCCGCTACTGGCTGCCGGAGTTCGAGGGCTCGGACCTCAACCTGGCGGGCTGGGTCAAGAAGATCTCCGGCAGGCCCACCATCACGGTCGGCTCGATCGGGCTCGACAGCGAGTTCCTCGGGGCCTTCGTGGGCAAGGGCGGCGGTGTCCAGGACATCGACCGGCTGCTGGACAGGCTGGAGCGCGACGAATTCGACCTGGTCGCGGTCGGCCGCGCGCTGCTGGGCGACCCGGCCTGGGTGGCGAAGGTCCTGGAGGGCCGTACCGCTGAGCTGATCCCCTTCCACGCGGACCAGCTCAAGACCCTGAGCTGAGGCCGGCCCCGGAGCCCCCGGGCCGCAGTTGGCTGTACGGATCCGGCCGGCCCGCCGCCCCGGCCGGATCCTCGCGGCGGCGCTGTCCGAACGGAAGAGGCAGGCGCCGAAGAGCTCTTCGACGCGAGCGCGGGCTCCCGCTACCACTACCGCAAGGGCTTCAACCCCAAGGCGCTGCAGGCGTTCCTGCCGGCGGCCGGAGTGGCCGCGTCGGCCGCGCTCGTACCGTACTTCGGCGCCATCACGCCGTACGCGTGGTTCATCGGTACGGCGCTGGCCGCCGGCCTCTACGCGGTGCTGTGCCGGGCCGAGCGCGACGAGGCCCTGGCCGCCGAGCGGGCGGGGGTCCGAACCGCGTGCGGATCGTCGTCACCAACTGCAACACCACCCGGACGATGACCGACGCGATCCTGCGCGGCGCCCGGAGCGCGGCGGCCCCCGGCACCACGGTCACCGGTCTCACCCCCGACGGGGCCCCGAGTCCGCGGAGGGCTGGCTCGGCCTATCTCTCCGCGGCGGCCGTCCCCGACACCCTGCGCGGCCACCGGCAGCCGTACGACGCCGTGGTCATGACCGGGTTCGGGGAGCACGGCCGCGAGGGCGCCCGCGAACTCCTCGACGTGCCCGTCGTCGACGGCGTCGGCGCGGCCGTCGAACTCGCCGACGCCCTGGTCGCGCTGGGGCTGTCCACCAGCCGTACGGGCGGCTACGCCAGGCCGCTGCCGAAGCGGCGCAGCTGGGGGCGGACCGGGGCGGAACGGGAGAGCTGAGTGTGGACCGTGCCCGGGTCAGCCACCGGTCACGGCCTGGGATATCTCCTCGGACGCGGGTGTCCTTCCACGGCTTCCGGTGTGGTGGAAGAGGAGGTTGAGCAGGAACGCGGAGAGGGCCGCGCTGGTGATGGCGCTGCCCGCGATGATCTGGAACCAGGCGGGGAAGGCGTGGTAGATCGTCGGGGCCGCGACGGGAAGCATGCCGACGCCGAGGGAGACGGCGACGATCAGCAGGTTGCCGGTGCCCTCGAACTCCACCGTACGCAGGATGTCGATGCCCACGGCGGTGACCGTCGCGAACATGACCAGCCCCGCGCCGCCGATGACCGGCCCCGGGAGGGACGCGACGATCTCGCCGAGCTTGGGGACCAGCCCCAGCAGGATCAGGATCCCTCCGGCGACGGCGGCGACGTAGCGGCTGCGGACCTTGGTCATCCCGACCAGCCCGACGTTCTGGGCGAAGACCGTGTCCGGGAAGCCGTTCATGATGCCGCCGAGCACCCCCGACATCCCGTCGGCGGCCAGCCCCCTGGCCAGATCGCGCGGGGTGAGGGGGCGGCCGGTCATCCTGCCGACGGCCAGCATGTCGGCGGTGGACTCGGTGAAGATCACCAGCATGACGACGCACATGGAGAGCACGGCGGCCACGGGGAACTCGGGGGTGCCGAAGTGGAACGGCGAGCTGACGCCGAACCAGTCCGCCCTGCCGACCGAGGAGAAGTCGGTCAGCCCGAGGGGAACGGCGACCAGGGTGCCGACGGCCAGCCCGAGCCCCACGCCGAGCTGGGCGAGCAGCCCGCGGGCGAAGCGGCCGACGGCCACGATCAGCAGCACGATGCCCCCGGCCAGGGCGAGATGGCCGGGGGCCGCGTAGTCCTTGGCCGTGGGGTCGGGGCCCGTGATCAGCCCGGCGGCGACCCCGATCAGGGAGAGCCCGATGACGGTGATGACCGTGCCGCTGACCAGGGGCGGGAAGAACCGTACGGCGCGGGCGAAGGGCACGGCGACCAGCAGCCCGAAGATCCCGGCCGCGATCATCGACCCGTACACGGCGGGCAGTCCGTACTCGCCCGCTATCAGGATCATCGGGGTCACGGCGGCGAAGGTCGCCCCGGCGACGACCGGCAGCCGTACCCCGAGGAACCGGCCGATACCGAGTGCCTGGAGCAGGGTGATCAGACCGGCGACCAGCAGATCGGCGTTGATCAGCAGACCGATGGTGGAGGTGTCGAGACCGGCCGCGCCGCCGAAGACGAGCGGCACGGTGACACAGCCGGTGTACATGACCAGCACATGCTGGATCCCGAGCAGCCCCAGCCGGGCGGGCGGCAGCAACTGGTCGACGGGGTGCGGCCCGGGGGCGGGACCGGATACCGACGACGGTTCGGGCCCGCTCTGGGCAGGGGCCTGGGACACGGGTGCCTCCGGGGTGGGGTGGGGTACGCGCCGGCGCGCGAACCGGCAACGCTCAACTTTCTGTTGAATCTGTTTCCCGTGTATTGCCGTGGCCCTACGGCGGAGTTGCGCCCGAGCCGGACGCTACGGCCGCGACCAGCCCTGACGGGCCAGGACGGCGGATACGTCGGGGGCCCGGTAGTGGTCACCCTTGAGGACCTTGCCGTCCTCCCGCAGCACCGGGCGGCGGTCCGGGCCGAGCTTGGTCATATTGGCCCGGTGGATCTCGGCGATCACCGCGTCGAGATCGATCCCGTGGACGAGCGCCGTGCCGTACGCGACGTAGACGACATCGGCGAGTTCGTGTGCGATGTGGTCGAGGGCGCCCTCCGCGGCGGCTTCGGCGACCTCGGCCACCTCCTCGTCCAGCAGGGCCTGGCGATGGGCGGCCAGCTCCGGTGGGATCCCGGTCGGGCGGGTGCGGGCATCGAGACCGAAGGCCAGATGGAACTCGCGTACGAGGTCGGCGGGAGAATCGTTCACCGGCCGCATCGTACCTGTCGCCCCGGCGGGCGGACAGGCCCGCCCGCCGCACCGGAGCGGACGGCTCAGCCTTCGTCCGAGCCGTCCTCCTCGTCCTCGAAGGCGTCACCGATCTCGTCGATGACCTCGGCGGCGACCATGCCGCCCACGACCCCGACGGCCACACCCGCGGCGACCCCGGCGACCACCGCGCCCGTGCTGGGGCCGGAGCGCCGGTGACCGTCGTCGTGACCGGCCCCGTCGTGGTACTCGTGCTTCGCCGCGTAGGGATCGGCGTGGGCGGTGTACGATCCGCCCCGGCCACCGAGCAACCGCTCCACCCAGGAGCCGACTTCGGCGTTCCAGTCGGTGCCCGAGGTCTGGTGGTGGGAGACGGTGAAGCGGGTGAGCGTGTCATGGCCGGCGGAGAACAGACCACCGCGTTTGTCCGCCTCCAGGACGACCTCCATGCCTCCGGCGTCGGCCAGGAAGGTCACTTCGATCTCGTTGACGGCATGGGCGTACTGGGCGGGCGGGGTCAGCTCGATCTCCTGGTAGAACGGCAGCCGCTGGCCGCTGCCGGCGATCCGGCCCAGTTCGAGATCGGCCGACTTGAAGCCGTAGCCGAGCTGCCCGAACGCCTCCAGGATCGCGTCCTGGACCGGCAGGGGCTCGATATGGAGCTGGTCGAGATCGCCCGCGTCCTTGGCGCCCGCCAGCGCCAGTTCGGTCCTGACGCCGAGGACGACGCCGAGGGACTGGCCGCGCAGATGGGTGACCGGGGTCTCCCAGGGCAGGACGGTGCTGAAGTCGAGGGCGCGCTCCTCGCCCTCGGCGAGACGGAACCCGCCGCCCACGGTGACACGGTCGAAGACCACCACGCCCTCGTGCTCCCCGTCCTGGCCCTCGGCCTCGACACGGGCCACCAGATCGAGGGTGATGTGGTCGACGGTCACATCGGTACTGCCGCCCTTGAGCCTGACCTGGCCCGTGACCGTACCGCCGGGAAGGGCGGGGGCGGCGGCGGAGGTGTGCAGCACGGTGTCGACCGAGGGGCCACCGACCCCGAAGGCTCCGAGCAGCTTCTTGAACACCACGGTGGCGTTCCTTCTTTCACTTGTATCCGTACATCGGTACGTATGCCGGGACGCGCCCCCGGCCCCGCATGACGCGCGGGGCCGGGAACGGCGGGGTCCCCGAACGGGGAGGAACTACTTGGAGGTGGCGTCGAGCGTGGCGAGCGCCTGGGCCCAGCGGGCAAACTTCAAGTTGGCCAGATCTTCCACCGTCTTGATGCCGAACGCCTCCTGAAGAAGGTCCCCCTGACGGTCCGAGACACCCTTGAGTGCCGAGACGGGTGCGGCCATGACGGCGGGCAGTTCCTTGTCCGCCCACGCCTTGTCGAGCACCTTGTCGAGGTCGATCTGAGCCACTGCGTCCTCCTGGAGAACCTAGAGGTCCCGCGCGGGGGCGGGACGGCCGCGGGTACGGCCGACAGCAGAACTGTGCGGAAGGGTAAAGGAGTTCCCAAGGCGACCGCCGGAACCGCTGATTTCGGCCACCCGGCGCACTGGTCGGGCGGCCGGTGCGCGCCCCGGCCGCGTGCCTACGACGGGGCATGCCCGGACGCGAGGAAGCCCCCACCGCCAGCGACGCGCACCAGCACATCCCCGGCGTCCGCGAGCTGACCGCGGCGGCCTCGGTCTTCTCGCTGTTCGCCGATCCGACACGGCTGCATCTGGCGTGGCCGCTGACCCGGGGCGAGTCCGATGTGACCGCTCCGGCGGCGGCGGCGTGCGCGCGGCACGGCCCGCGGTGAGCCAGCACCTGGCCAAGCTGCGGCTGGCGGAGCTGGTGCGCGCGCAGGACGGCCGTCATGTCGTCTACGCGCTGGCCGACGGGCATCTGCGCCGACCGGTGGTGGAGGCGATCAGCCACGCCAACCATCAGGTCACCGGGAAACCCTGGCACGACTGACCCCCGGCGGAGGGCTCTTTCGCGGTGTCTTCACGGCCGGGGCGCGTGGAGACGCGACCGTGTCCGCGGGCGTCCGTTCGCCGCCCGGATCGTCGCTCTTGGCCCTGTCCTCGGTCGGTTGGGTGGGGCGGATCTCTGTCCTGATCTTTTTCCTCCGGCGCGCCCCGACCGGCCGGGCGGTCACCCGAAAACAGTCCTTGTGGCCGGTCCGTGCGGTGAGGTCGGTGTACGTCCGTGAGGTCCGGGTACGTCCCGCGGACAGCAGTGCGCACCGGGCGTCGAGCATGCCCGGTGCGCACCTGGGGCCGGAGCCGGGGGTTATTCGATGACCAGCTCGACGGGGATGTTGCCGCGCGTGGCGTTGGAGTAGGGGCAGACCTGGTGGGCGCGGTCGACCAGCTCCTTGCCCAGCGGGCCTTCGAGGTGCTCGGGCAGCTCGATCCGGAGCACGACGGAGAGGCCGAAGCCGCTCGCCAGGTCGCCGCCGATGCCCACCTCGCCCGTCACGGAGACGTCCTTGGTGTCGTGGCGGCCCTCACGGGCGACCGCGGCCAGGGCGCTGGCGAAGCAGGCGGCGTAACCGGCGGCGAAGAGCTGCTCGGGGTTGGTGCCCTTGCCGCTGCCGCCCATCTCGCGCGGCGGCGCCAGCGGGACGTCCAGCAGACCGTCCGAGCTGACGGCGCGGCCGTCACGGCCGTTCGCGGTGGCGATGGCGGTGTAGTGGATGGTGCTCATCGGATCTCCTCGGCGGGAATACGTGGTGGGAGGACACCGGCCGGCAGGGGGGCGCCGGCCGGTGCCACGGAGAACACTGTAGCGCAATTAAATTGTGCGCAATCAAATGGTGCGCGTAGTAAGCTGGAGATATGGATCACCCACTGGATACCGCGCCGGACACCGGGGCCCCGTGCTCCGCCCGGCAGCCCGCAGCGCAGTCGGTGGCTCCGGAGGAGATGCTGCGCCTCGACCGGCAGGTGTGCTTCGCGCTGCACGCGGCCTCGCGCGCCTTCGACGCGCTCTACCGCCCGCTGCTGGCCGGGCTGGGGCTGACGTACCCGCAGTATCTGGCGATGCTCGCGCTCTGGGAGCACGGCTCGCTGACTGTGAAGGAGCTGGGCCTCGCGCTCCGGCTCGACTCCGGGACGCTCTCGCCGCTGCTCAAGCGGATGGAGGCGGCCGGTCTGGTGGTGCGCGAGCGCAGCCGCCGGGACGAGCGCTCGGTGAGCGTACGGCTGACCGACCGGGGCGCGGCCCTCAAGGGGCGCGCCTGTGAGCTGCCCCCGGCGGTGCTGGCCTCCACCGGTCTCGACGCTGCCGGGGTCGCCTCGCTGCGCGCCTCGCTGGACGGGCTCACCGCCGCTCTGGACGGCGCCGCCGCGCGCGGCGCCTGACGCGTCTCAGGGGACCGCGGACCCGCGCAGCCTGTCGGCGACCGTGCCGAGCGCCTCGGTGAGCGTGGCGAGCTGCCCGGGGGCGAGGACATCGATGAGCAGTTCGCGTACGAGCGTCACATGGCCCGGGGCCGTCGCGCGGAGCTTGGCCCGGCCCTCCTCGGTGAGTACGGCGAGGACGCCGCGTACATCCCCGGCGTAGGAACGGCGCCGTACCAGCCCGCTCTTCTCCAGCTGGGTCACCTGATAGGTGAGCCCGCTCTTGGAGGTGAGCAGCGCGTCCGCCAGCTCGCTCATCCGCAGTTCGCCGCCGGGGGCGGCGGAGAGCCGGGTGAGGATCTCGTACTGCGGGTGTGAGAGCCCGGCCTCGTCCTTGAGCTGCTGGTCGAGGCGGCGTCCCAGCAGGCTGCTCGCGGCGAGGAAGCTGGTCCATGCCGCCATCTCTTGCTCATTGAGCCATCGCACCTCGTCCATGGGGTCAGCATAGCGCTGGTTGTTCAAATTCAAATTGACCCGTTCCGGTCAAAATCGGACGTTGTGGTGAGCGCGTTCCCCCTGTCCGGATTGGTTTCGTCCCTGTGGTTTTCCGGTTACCGTGAGGCTTCGCAAGTCTGGTGCACGGGAGGGAAGTCGAGGATGGCAGCCGCGGCGGAGCGTACGGTCACGGCGGCTCCCGGGACGCCGGAGCACGGTTCGCTCGGTCCACGCAGCAGGATCACGCCCGAGCGGGAGACCGAGCTGTACCGCGCCGTGCTCGATCTGCTGCGCGAGGTCGGTTACGACGCCCTGACGATGGACGCCATCGCCTCCCGTACCCGCTCCAGCAAGGCCACGCTCTACCGCCAGTGGAAGGGCAAGCCCCAGCTGGTCGCGACGGCGCTGCGGCGCAGCAAGCCGGTGAGCGTCGGCGAGCTGGACACCGGCTCGCTGCGCGGGGACTTCCAGACGCTGGTGACGCGCCTCGACGACAGCCGGATGGCGGACGATTCCGCGCTGCTGCGGGGGCTGTTCCACGCCGTGCACAGCCACCCGGACCTGCTCCAGGCGCTGCGGGAGCTGTTCATCGACCCCGAGCTGACCGGACTCGACGCCCTGCTGCGGCGCGCCGTGGACCGGGGCGAGATCCGCGCGGACTCGCCCGCGCTGTCCTATGTCCCGCACATGGTGATCGGCGCGCTCATCGCGCGTCCGCTGGTCGAGGACCGGCCGGTCGACCAGGCGTTCCTGGGCCACTACTTCGACTCCGTGCTCCTGCCCGCCCTCGGCGTCTGACCCGCGCGGCGGTCCGGACCCCGGGGGGATCCGGACCGTCCGGCGGGAACCACGGGAAGAGCGAGAGCGAGAACTGACGGAACGGCGGGGCTACTTCGGGGCGTAGATGACGCCCAGCTTGTCGATCTCGGAGCCCGCGCGGCCCGTGAAGCCGACGATCCGCCAGCCCGAGGGCGCGGTGTAGGTCACCGAGTCCGAGGTGGCGGTCCCGGAGGCGAGCGTGCGGCCCGCGTCCGTGGTGAACGCGGCGGAGAAGATCCGGGTCCGGCCGTCCTTCTGCCCCTGGGTGAGCTTGACCGAGGTCAGATGCTCGCCGGAGGCCAGGGTGAGCGAGGCGGCGGTGCCACCACCGCCGCCGTGCCCCAGCACCGTACCGCCGTCGAGGGTGAGGGCGACAGAGTCCAGACGGGTGCCGCCGCGCAGAGTGAGGGTACGGGGTGAGACGGTGGCCGGGAGCGCGCCGGCGTCGTTGAAGGAGTCGCCGTGCGGGCCGCCGAAGAGGTCGGAGGCGCGCCGGTCGGCAGGCAGCGACCAGCGGAAGTCGACGGCGTGCGGGTAGTGGTCGGAGAGGTGCTTGCCGCTGGAGTCCAGGAACGTCCGCCACTCGTTGGTGTACCGCGTGGCGGTGAGGTTCACCAGCGGTCCGCCGCGGTAGAGGACCTTGTCGACGACCTCACAGCTGTTGGCGGGCGCGGCGGAGTCGCAGACCAGCGCCTCGCTCCCGGCTGCGGGCTCCGAGCCGCCGCGGATCAGCTGGACCCAGGCGTCGGTGAGGCCGTTCTCCGAGTTCAGTGTGCGGATGTTGTCCTCGGCGCGGGTGTAGCGGGTGTTGGTGTCACCCATGACGATCACCGCGTTGGAGCCGCTGCGGGCCTGGATGAACGACGAGAGCTGCTTGACGTTGGCCCGGCGGGCGGCGAGCGCGGCGGTGGTGACATCCGCGTTGGTGTGGACGTTGTACAGGTCCACGAAGACGCCCTCGGCGAGCCGGACCCGGGCGAGTGTGAAGCCCTTCGGGGTCAGACAGTCCGTACCCGTGCAGTCGCTCCACTTGACCCGCTCGAAGTCCTCGAAGGGATGGTCGGAGAGGGTGTTCATACCGTCGCCGAACGCGGCGCCGCCGCTGGTGGGGGTGCGGTACGTGTGCGTGTCGTTGGCGTACAGCGCCGCGTGGTAGTTGAAGTCCTCCTGCACATTGATCAGGGAGTACGGGGCCAGCCGCTGCCCGATGAGCGGGGTGTTGGTCGCCGGATCGCTCTGGCCGAGACCGAGCGGAAGCCCGGCGATGTTGTACGTGAGGACGTTGAACGTACCGGAGCCGGCGGCCGGGGCGGCCGACGCGGGGGAGACACCGGCGGTGGCGAGGCCAGTGAGGGCCATCGCGCCGGCGGCCAGGAAACCGGCCAGTTTTCGCAGCGGAATGCGCATGGGGGCCTCTCTGAGGGCGGGGGAGTTACGCGTACGCGCGGGTAACAATCATCATCTACGGTGAAATCACGCGCCGCGCAAGGTCGGTGGGGCGATCTGGCGAGATCTTTTCCCCAACCGGCACCCACTGGCCGCCTGTTGTTTCCCGGGGCGGACGCACCCCGCCCCGGGAAGCGGTCAGCCCACTGGGTTCCAGCCGTCCGTACCGGCCAGATACCGGGCGGCCGTGTAGTCGGCCGCCTGGGCGACCGTGAGCTGTGGGCGGTTGGCGTTCACGGTGGCGCCGGGACCGGTGTTCGCGTACTCGTGGAAGCGCGCCGACTTCCAGGGAAAGGTGCCGAAGTCGGTCCAGGGGGCGGCGACCCGTACCGCCGCGGGCAGGGCGGTGTCACGGATCACCAGCTGGCCGACCGCGTCGTCGGTCGGGTGCCAGGGGCGGCCCAGCGAGAAGGTGTTGGCCTGGGCCGAACTGCTGATGGTGGAACCGGTGATGAGGAACCCGTACTTCTTCGCGGAGTGGGTGTTGGGCGCCGCCAGATAGCCGTTGTTGCCCCCGGCCGCCGCGCCCCGGTCGCGCAGGGTGATGTTGACCCGGTCGTAGACGGCGGTGGCGTTGCCGAAGAGGAAGTCGACATCACCGCTGATGAAGGACGCCCGGAAGTACTGGCGATACTGACCGGTCGCGGACGGCGCCCAGTTGAGGACCGTGTCCTGGTGGGCGATGAACCGGTCGTTGCGGAACACCTGCCGGTCGCCCTGGGCGTTGACGGCGACCGCCTGGGTGGCGGTGATGTCGGGGTGCTCGGAGCGCAGCCAGGTGTTCTGGACGGTCACCCCGGTGACCGTGAGGTCGGGGGCGGAGAAGGTCGCGGTGGCGCTGCCCGCGGTGCCGTAGGTGGACCCGTCCGGCTTTTTGGTGCCCGCGGCGTTGTCGTACGTGATGACGACGTCCTCGGCGTTGCCGGTGGCACCCTTGATGGTCAGACCCTTCTTGCCGGTGGGGACGTTGATGACCTCCTTGTAGGTGCCCTTGGCGATCGACACGGTGTCACCGGCCGCCGACGCGTCGATCGCCGACTGCACCGTGCGGTACTGGGCGGAGCCGTCCGCGGCGACGGTACGGGTGGCGGCCACGGCGGCGCTCGCGCCCGCCGGCGGCAGCGCGCCGAGCCCGACGGCCGCCACGGCGGCGACCGGGAGCAGAGCCGTACGCCGCTTCGGCCGGGGCCTGCGGTGTGCGGTGCGGGAGCGGGACGGTGGGGGAGCGGCGGAGTCCGGCACGGGGAACGTCCTTAGCGAGGGGGGAACGTCACTTCACAGTGGGCGCGGCCGGGGAAAAGGTTGCCGTGTGCCGGGAACCACCGCGCGCGGACCGCCCGGAAGGAGCGCCGGACGGCGCGCGCGGTGTGCCGGGAAAGCAGGGTCAAACGAGGGCGCAGGCGGAGGAGTTGAGGGTGAAGGCCGACGGTTTGCCGTTGGTGCCCGTCGAGGAGGCGGTGAAGCCGACCGTCGTGCTGCCACCGGCCGCGATCACCGCCGTCCAGGCAGCGGCGGCGACACTGACCGAGGAACCGCTCTGCGACACGGTGCCGCCCCACAGGTTGGTGATCTGCTGGCCGTTGGGGAAGGCCCAGCCGAGCGTCCAGCCGTTCACGGGGGAACTGCCCGTGTTGCGGATCACGATCTCGCCCTGGAAGCCGCCGCTCCACTGGCTCGCGATGGCGTACGAGACCGAGCACGCGGCCGGTGCGCCGCCGCCCGACGCGGTGGTGACGGAGACGGCCGCGGACCGGGCCGACCTGTTGCCCGCCGCGTCCCGCGCGTAGACGGCGAAGGTGTACGCGGTGGCTGCGGCCAGTCCGGTGACGGTCGCCGAGGTGGTGGCGGAGGTCGCCGCGGCCGTCTCCGTGGTCCCACCGACCCGGACGACGTCGTACGCGGTCACCCCCACCGAGTCGGTGGAGGCGGCCCAGGACAGGGCGACCGAGGAGGCGGTGATGGCCGACGCGACAGGGGTGCCGGGGGCCGAGGGGGGTGTGGTGTCCCCACCGGGCGAACCGCCGTAGACGGTCGCCTCCTTGGCGGTGCCGGCGATGCCGTTCGCCCCGTTGAAGATGCGCTGCCCCCAGCTCGTCAGCGCGTTCGGGTCGAAGCCGGTGGCCATGTCGAGGTACTCCACACCGCCACCGTTGCCACTCCACGACCAGCCGAGATAGCCCAGGCGCAGGGAGTGCGCGGTGGCCATGATGGCGTCCTCGTCCGGGTTGCCGTCCGAGTGCATATCGCCGAACTCACCGACCAGGATGGGCAGTCCGGCGGAGACGAAGGTGTTGAGATAGGCGCTGACCTTGGCCGCCGTGTCGAAGACGCCGTACATGTGGATCGAGAACATGGTGTTGCGGTCGGGGTCGGAGGCGAAGACCGACGCGGCGTTGTCCCGCATGGTGAAGGACCAGTCCTGGCCCCAGTTGGGCGCGTCGACCATCAGGGTGTGGTTGAATCCGGCGTTCCGCAGCTTCACGATGGCCGCCTTGGTGTCGGCGGTCCAGGCGGCGAAACCGGTGTTGCCGTGCGGCTCGTTGCCGATGTTGACGATGACGTAGTTCTCCTGGCCGGTCAGCGCGCTCTGCACGCTCAGCCAGTAGTCGGCGGCGCGGGAGAGCGAGACCGCGCCGCTCTGCTCGCCGTAGCCCGTGGTGTCGTGCACCTCCAGCACGCAGATCAGCTTGTTCTGCTTGCACTGTGCGACGACGGCCGCCACATCGGCGGTGTCGTTCTTGGCCCACCGGTCGCCGCTGGCGAGCACCACCCGTACGGTGTTGGCGCCGAGCGCCTTGATGTTCCTGAGTGAGGTGGTCTGGCCGGGGAACCAGGTGTGGGCGTGGTTCACGCCGCGCATGACGAACTCGTTGCCGTTCGCCTCGAAGAGGCGCCCGTTGCTGACGCGCAGCCCGGTGACGGCTCGGGCATCGGCATCGGCTTCGGCCGCGTGCGCCGCGGGGGCGGACAGCCCGAGGGCGAGCAGGGAGAGCAGGGAGAACAGCAGGCCGAGGAGGGTGGTCCGGCGGGTCGCGGGCCTCGGCCCCGGCACGGGGGCGCGGTGTTGTGCGCTCATGGCAAGTCTCCTGTGGGGAAGGGGAGTCGGCGGGGGACGAGGCGGCTCAGGAGGCGGTGCAGGAGGCGACCTGGGTCGCGGGCGTCGCCGTGCCGGACCGGGAGGCGGTCAGGCCGAAGTCCGCGGATGCCCCGGCGGCCAGCGCGCCGTTCCACGACGCGTTGGTGACGGTCCCGCCGCCGGTGCCCGGGGTGAGCGTGCCGTTCCACACCTGGGTGATCGACTCGCCGGACGGCACGGTCAGCCGTACGGACCAGCCTTTCAGCGGCGTCGAGCCGTTGTTGACGACGGTGACCTGCGCCTGGTAGCCGCCCTGCCAGGACGACACGGTCCGGATCGAGGCGGCGCATCCGGCGGTGCCGGGTGAGGACGGCGTCGGGCTGGGAGTGGGGGTCGGGCTGGGGGTCGGCGTCGGTGCGGGCGGGTCTGCCGACAGCAGCGCGGCCAGCGCGGGGTACCAGCGGGCGGCGATCTTGTCGTCGCCGGAGCTGTTGGGGTGGACCCCGTCATTGGTGTCGGACGCCGTGTTGAACCCGGTCCACTGGTCGACGGCTGTCACCGGGGAGCGCGCCGTACTGATGCCGGCCGCCCACGCGGGTATCCGGCTGTTGAACGCCACCACACGCTGGGCGCACTCGGCGCAGCTGCTCGGGTTCATGGGGATGATCTGGGCGACGAGGATCTTCATGTCGGGGTTGCTCGCCCGCATCTGGCCCACGAGCGTGTCGTACGCGGCGAGGATCCGGTCCGGGCTGATGCTGCTCCACACATCGTTGGTCCCGAAGTGCATGACAACGATGTCGGGTCGCGTGGCGCTGAGCCAGCCCGGCAACTGGTTCTGCGCGGCGACATTGGTGGCGAGGAAGCCGCCGTGCCCTTCGTTGTCACCGTCGTGCGGCAGTGCGCAGCCCTGGGGGCCCAGTGTGCCGACGAAGTCGATCGCGGTGTGGCCGGAGTTCTGGAGCTGGTTCCAGAGCACCGACCGCCAGCACCCCGGCGAACCGGTGATCGAGTCACCCAGCGGCATGATCCGTACGGGGTCGGCCGCGGCGGCCGCGGTACGTCCCGGCTGCGCGACCAGGGTGGCCAGAGTGAGGGTGAGAATCGCCAGAAATGCCCATAACGCTTTGCTGTTCCGCATATTCGGGGTCCCTTCTCGTGCGTGCGGAGGCCCGGCGGGAGATGGGAGCGCTCCCAATCAACGGCCCGAAGCGGCTCGCGTCCAGGGCCTGGCCACATCAACGCATCGTTGTCGAAGGCGCGTCAAGGGTTGCGACGGATGTGGCTGCCACCCCGGGCGGACGCCCGGCGAATGACCCGGGCGGGCGCCCCGGCGAATGACCGTGCGGACGACCTGATGGATGCCCCGTACGGATGCCCTGTGCGGATGACCCGTGCGGATGGCCCTTCCACCCGGGCCCGCCGGAGCCGGGCCACGAGAGACCCACAGCCCTTTCCGCTTCCGCTCTCCGCTTCCCGCTTCCCGCTTTCCGTTCTCCGTTCTCCGCCGCCCCTCCGGTCCGACGGCGGGCCCCGCCGGATACCGTCCTGGGATGCCTCCCTTCGATCCCGCCTCGCCCGATTTCCTCGCCGACCCCTACCCGGCCTACGCCGAACTACGGGCCCGTGGCCGTACGCACTACTACGAGCCGAGCGACCAGTGGCTCGTACCGCACCACGCCGATGTGGCGGCGCTGCTGCGGGACCGGCGGCTCGGCCGCTCCTACGGACACCGGTTCACCCACGAGGAGTTCGGCAGGGCCGAGCCACCGGCCGGCCACGAGCCCTTCCATGAACTCAACGACCACGGGATGCTGGAGCTGGAGCCACCGGACCACACTCGCATCCGGCGGCTGGTCTCCAAGGCGTTCACCCCGCGCACGGTCGAGCGGCTCGTCCCGTACGTACGACAGCTCGCCGCCGAACTGGTGGGACGGCTCGTGGAGGAGGGCGGTGGCGATCTCCTGACGGCCGTGGCCGAGCCGCTGCCGGTTGCCGTCATCGCCGAGATGCTGGGTGTTCCCGAGCGGGACCGGCCGCTGCTGCGCCCGTGGTCGGCGGCGATCTGCGCGATGTACGAACTGAACCCGGGGGAGGAGGTGGCCCGCCGCGCGGTCACCGCTTCCCTGGAGTTCTCCGCGTATCTGCGCGAACTCATCGCCGTACGACGGGAGAAGCCCGGGGAGGACCTGGTCTCCGCGCTGATCGCCGCCCACGACGACGGCGAGAAGCTGACCGAGGCCGAGATGGTGGCGACCTGCGCGCTGCTGCTGAACGCCGGACATGAGGCGACGGTCAACTCCACGGTCAATGGTTGGCACGCGCTGTTCCGGCACCCCGCCCGGCTCGCCGAACTGCGTTCCGACCGGAGCCTGTTGCCCACGGCCGTCGAGGAGCTGATGCGCTACGACACACCGCTCCAGCTCTTCGAACGCTGGGTCCTCGACCCGGTGGAGATCGGCGGCACCACCCTGCCGCGCGGCGCCGAGGTCGCCCTGCTCTTCGGCTCGGCCAACCACGACCCGGCGGTCTTCGCCGCCCCGGGCGAGCTGGACCTGGCCCGCCGCGACAACCCGCACATCTCCTTCGGTGCGGGCATCCACTACTGCATCGGCGCCCCACTGGCACGTATCGAACTGACCGCGTCCCTGACCGCGCTGCTGGACCTGGCTCCTGGGCTGGCCCCCGCCGGGGAACCCGTCCGCAAGCCGAACTTCGTGATCCGGGGGCTGGAGGGCCTGCCGGTCATGGTGTGAGACCCGCCCGCCCGCCCGCACGGCCGGGCGGGCGGGTACGGGGACGGTCCGGACGGCTCAGTTCCAGGGATTGGCCTGCTGATCGTTGATCGCGGTCCAGAACCGGGTCCCGGCCGGTACGTACCCATGGGCCCAGAACGACCAGCCGCCGGCGGATTCGAGGTTGGCGCCGTAGCGCCCGTCATGGTGTTCGGCCATCCGCCACTGCGCCCCGTAGTACTGCGCGCACAGATTGTCGGCCACGGTGCGGCTGGTCAGCGCCGCGCCCTGGACGGGCGGTGTCGCCGCCACCGTCCCGCGCGACCAGCCCGCCAGGAACTCCGGGGTGATACCGCTCGGTACGGGGGAGCCGGTGACTCTCAGACAGAGCAGCGGCAGTAACGCGGTCGCCGGGGTGTCACCCGCGTAGGCGTTGGTCAGCGCGTCGGACCCCACATGGATGGTGCCGCCGCCACCCGTCGTCCGTACGGTCCAGGTCATCCCGGCATGGCCGGCGGACACGGCCGCCTGAGCCGGTGCGGCGGCCAGCGGGAGCAGGGCGAGCGAGGCGGCCGCGGTGAGGGCGGTGACACCGCGGAGGAAGAACTTCTTCACAGGACACTCCTGATGCGGGACCGGCCCCGGTCGGGCCGGTGACCCGCCCAGCATTCCGCGGGCCACCCGGCCGCTGCGTCCTTTCCCCTCCCCCTGGCCACAAAACACACCGCGATGCCCGAGCGGTCCCTCTTGTGGGTCCGGCCGCCGGTGTGCTCGGCGACAGGCCCGTCCGTACTACAGTCGCGCCCCGATCGCCGTACCGTCCTTCGGTACGAGGAGGGTCGGGGCGGCCGGGAGCGAGCCGTCGGCCGCGCGCGGGGCCGTGATGGCTCCCGTGTCCGTGCTCAGCACGGAAGACTCGCTCCAACTGCCCCCAATATCCCAGGAGTTGCCCTGCGATACGGTGGCGGCGCCCAGCGCGGCGGCCCGGCCGTCCGCGATGGACAGGTTCGAGGCGAGGGTGGAGCGGGAGCCCGTGGCGTCGGCGTCGAAGCCGGTTTTCTGGTTACGGAAGGTCGTTCCGCGCGTCACCGTGAGGGCGCCCGGATTGCCGTTGTCGGTGATGCCCGCCGCCACGTTCCGGAACGTGAGGACATCGCGCAGTGTGTGGGCCACGGCCGGGGCGGGGCTGCCACCGCCCAGCTTGAAGCCGTTGCCGTCGCCCGCGAAGTCGGGGAAGTTCCAGCGGTTGACACCGTTGCCGTACGCGACGGACTTCTCGATCAGGACGGGGGAGGTGAACTTCCAGGCGTCGAAGCCGTCGTCGACGTTGTTCCACAGCCGGGCGCCGCGCACCACATTGCCCGTCCCGCTGCCCTCCTTGATGGCGAGGCCGTCCGCGCTCTCGCCGTTCTTGCGCGGATCACGGTTGTTGTAGCTGTCGAGATCGAGGATCTGGTTGCCGCTGGAGCTGCCCTGGAGCTGGAAGCCGGACTCGTAGTTGTCATGGGTGACCAGCCGGGAGAAGACATTACTGTCGCAGCCGTCGCAGTAGTAGCCGTACGGGCCGTTGACGAGTTCCAGCCCGGACACCCGCCAGTGGGACGCCTCCTGGTGGATGGTGCCGCGCTCGGCGCGCGGGATGCTGCCGCCGACCGGGGTGTGGCTCGCGGGCAGTCGCTCACCGTCGACGACGACCCGTTCGCTCCCGTACGCGCCGAGGGCGATCGGGCGGGCGGCCTCGCCCGAGGTGGTGATGGTGATGTTGTCGGTGAGGGTGTACGTCCCGCCGCGTACGGCGATGACATCACCGGGCAGCGCTTCGTCCACTGCCTTCTGGATGGTTCTGAGCGGGCGTTCCAGGGTGCCGGGTCCGGTGTCGTCGCCGTTGACGGCGACGACGATGGTCGGTCCGGCGGCCGACGCCTCACCGGGCGCTGCGAGCGCCACCGCCGCCAGTACCGCGCTCAGTACCGTACCTGTGAACCTGCCTGTGATGTGCACACGGTCTCCCGTCTCCGGCGGTGCTCGCTGTCGCCGGAGGAGTGGTCGCCCACCCCGGAAAGGTTGCCGGGTCCCCCGCGAGGTTGCCGGGTGCTCCGCGAGCCGTACACGAGGAGCGGCGCCCCCGTACACCGCGGCGCGGGATCGTACCGGGCTGGTGACGGTGGCGTAGGACAGGCCGCGGGACCGGTGCGGTCGTATCGTCGTACCGTCTGGATTTTTCTGTCGCTCAGCGATGAGTTCCGGCCCGGCCCCGGGTCTTCTTCTTCGACAGGCGCGTGAGAACGCGCACAGGGCACGCGATCCGGCGGGACGGCCGGACCGCTCCGTACGGCGAGGAGAGAGCGCATATGCCGACCATGATTTTCGTGAACCTGCCGGTGAAGGACCTGGAGGTCTCGAAGACCTTCTTCACGAGCCTCGGATACTCCTTCAACCCGCAGTTCTCCGACGAGAACGGCGCCTGTCTCGTGATCAGCGACACCATCTTCGCGATGCTCCTGACCGAGCCGCGCTTCAAGGACTTCACGCGGAAGGAGGTCGCCGACGCCTCGGCGGTCACCGAGGTCATCCTGTGTCTCAGTGCCGAGAGCCGGGAGAAGGTCGACACCCTCGTGGACGCCGCGCTCGCGGCCGGAGGCTCGCCCTCGGGCGAGCCCCAGGAGTACGAGTTCATGTACGGGCGCTCCTTCCAGGACCCCGACCACCATCTGTGGGAGGTCGTGTGGATGGACCCGGCGGCGGTGACGGGATAGCACCGAGTGCGGAGGTGGCACCGGCCCCGCCGGGCTGCTGCTCCGCCTGCTGTTCCGCCCACGGCCGGGCAGCCGATGCCGCTGAGCCGGTTCTCGACGAGCCCGACGTTCCAGTGAGCACGGCTGGCCGGCGGTCGGTGGCTCAGTACAGGCCACGCCGGAAGCGGTCGCCGACCGAGCCCTGATCCGTCTCCCACCAGGGGCGGTCCGGGGCGGCTCCGGTCGGCGCTCCGGCCGGCTCCCCGGTGGACGCCCGGTCCAGGGTGGCGTCCAGCGCCGCCGTACGGACCCGCTCGGCCCGTACCCACTCCGCGAACACCGCGATGAGGAACGGCAGCCCGACCAGCTCCGCGATCGTCAGCATCAGCCCGCCGCCGATCATCTGGTCCTGATGGGCGGAGGGGCCCCACGACGGCTGCCGGGCGGCATACCAGCCGCCCGCGACCAGGGTGCCGCTCACCATCACGACCAGCCCGGGAACCGCGTCCACCAGACCGTCCAGGAACACCAGCAGCGCCCGTACCGGATGACCGCACCAGGAGGGCAGCAGATCCTGACGGGTGAGCATCGGAAGCATGAACAGGCTTCCCGTGAGCAGCAGTTGCAGATACATCAGCTCGTGCAGCCCGTCATGGAGCAGGGCGCTCTCGAAATACGGTGTGAAGTAGACGGCCAGCTCGGAACCGAGCACCAGGACCGTACTGACCAGCGGGAACGTCAGCAGCCGCAGAACCCGGGCGGACAGGGCCGCGCGCAGTCGACGTGCCGCGCGGCCGTCCGGCGGCAGCGCCCGCAGCGCGAGCGTCAGCGGATCGCCGAGCGCGAGACCGAGCGGGGCGATGAGGTCGAGGACGGTGTTCTGTACGGCCGCGGGCCAGAACAGCACCCGGTCGTAGACCGCCAGCCCGGACATCGTCGCGACCACGATCGCACCCAGGCCGAGCAGCGCGAACGCCGCCGTCCGCACCACCGGCCAGTGCTCACCGCGCCGCGCCAGCCGGGCGACCCCCCAGGCATAGAGGCCGCCCAGCAGGGCCACCAGGGCGAGCGCGTACGGGTCGGGCTGCCAGCTGTCGAGCAGCCGGACCGCTGTCAGCGGCGGCAAACCGGACGAAAGTATGGTCACTGTCACGAGTCACCACGCTAGACCCGCCACGAGAACGATCACTTTCGGCCCCCCCGGAAGGGCCGGAAGCACTGGAGGCACTCCAAGAGCCGGAAGCGCTGGAGGAGCCGGAAGCGCTGGAAGAGCCGGAAGTACTGGAGGAGCCGGAAGTACTGGAGGAGCCGGAAGCGCTGGCAGGGCCGGAGGCCGCGAAACCCGCGCCCCACACCCGAGCCCCGCGTAGGTCGGTGGAGCCCCCTCCGGAGCGATCGGGAACGGCCGGGGCCGCGACCCGCCATCCCCCGAACACGGCCAGCGCGCCGACACGTTGGCGGACCGCCTGCCCAACAGCGAGTTTTCCTTTAGAGTTTGGGCTGTTCACGAACAGGGCGCGCGACAGCCGGGCGAGTGGCCGGAAGCTCCCGCCGAAAGAATCGTCCGGACTGGTGTGAAGCATCGGAGTCACCACCCATGGCCTATCAGATTCCGCCGGAGACACCGCATTTCGTGGGCAGGGAAGGCGAGCAGCTGACCGCCTTCCGCGCCGTCGCCGGATGGGACGGGCACTCCCGGCCGCTCTGTCTGGCGCTGAGCGGGCTCGGCGGGAGAGGAAAGACGGAGCTGGCGTTCCGGATGGCCCGCGCGCTGCGGGAGCGTTACCCGGACGCCGTCGCCTATGTCGACCTCGACGAGCTGCGCCGTGATGGAGCGGCGGAGACCGCGGACGCGCTGGGGGATGTGCTGCGCGCGCTCGAGGTGGAGCCGCGGTGGCAGGAGCAGTCCCTCCGGGACCGTACCCGGCAGTACTGGTCGCTGACGGGCGGCAAGCGGCTGATCGTCATCATCGACAACGCGCGGTATGGATCCGAGGTGATCCCGCTGCTGCCGGCCTCCGGCGACAGCCTGGTGATCGTCGCCAGCCAAGGGCCGCTGTACGACCTGGAGGACGGGGCGGCGGTCGATCTGGCGCTGCCCCCGCTCGACGACCGGGAGGCCGTCGAACTGCTGCGGCTCCTTGTCAGCGAGCACGATCCCCGGCTGGCCGAGGAACCCGACGCGGTCGCCGCGGTGGTCCGCCTGTGCTCGGGGCTGCCCGCAGCCCTGCGGGTGGCCGGGCAGTGGATCCGCAGGCATCGACGCCGTTCCCTGGCGCGGCTGGTCGCCGAACTCGCCTCCGACCTGCACGAGAAGGGGCTGCCGGTGGTCGAGCGGCTGTGGGACGTGGCGTACCGGGGACTCGGCCCCGACGCGGCCCTGCTCTACCGGCTGCTGGCCGCGATGCCGGGGCCGTCCTTCACCTCCGAGGCCGCCGCGGCGCTCCTCGGCCGGGGTCGGGACGCGGCTGACACGGCCCTGGGGGAGCTGGAGACGGCCGGCCTGCTCGATGTCAGGGACGTGCTGGACAGTGGGGACGGGCGCAAGCGGCTCCCCGATCTGTCGCGCGCCCACGCCCGTCGGTGTGCGTCGCGGGACGGTGGCGAGGCGGAGAGCACCGACGGGCGCCGCAGGATCATCCGGTGGTTCCTGCGACAGGCGCAACGGGCCGATCTTCTCGCGGCAGGTCGGCGGCTGACACTGGCGGAGTGTGTTCCGCCAGTGCCGGGCGCCCCCGATGTGCCGCTCCGGGACAAGGCCGGGGCGTACCGCTGGCTGGAGGCCGAGCGGCACGCGCTGTACGCGTGTGTGCGCATCGCCTACGCCAACGGTATGGACACCGAGAGCTGGGCCCTGAACGAACCGTTGTGGACGCACTTTCTCGACCACCCGCAGTTCGCGGACGCGGTCGACGGTTTCCGTACGGGAATCGCCGCCGCGCAGCGGGCCGGGCACGTCCCCGCCCTGGTGCGTATGCGCTGCATGGTGGCGCGCCCCCTGTGGGAGCGGGGCGAATTCGACGAGGCGGGACGGGAGTTGCGACAGGCGCGCGACGCCCTGAACGGACTCGGAGGATCGGAGAGCGAGCGCAAACTCGCCGCGTCCACCGTCGAGTTCGGGGGCATGCTGGGCGCGGCACGCGGTGACTGGGCGGCCGCCGCAGTGGAGTTCGAGGCGTCCCTCACGGTCCACCGGGAGATCGGCAACAACTATGGCGTCACGCTTCTGACCTACCGGCTCGGGGAGGCGCTGGCCGCGGTCGGCGAGCTGGAGCGGGCCGAGGCGCTGCTGAGCCACGCGCACGGCTCGGCCGCGGGTGACGGGCGCGAACGCCTGGCCGCACGCGTGGGATTCGCCCTCGGAGGAGTGCTGCGCGGGCTCGGCCGCCGGGCCGAGGCGCGTGAGCTGTACGCCGCCGCGCTGGAGAGCGCCCGTGCGCGCGAGGCGGACCACGACCGGGTACGGATCCTTGACGCGTTCGCCGATCTGGCTGAGGAAGACGGGGACTTGGCCGGGGCGCGCGAGTACCGTGTGACGGCGGAGACCGTCCGCCGGGACAACGGAGGGCTCCCGCGCCATTCCGATGCCCGAAATGCGGGCGCCTAGAATTCGAGCGCGGCCTCGTCCACGGTGGTGGGGGCGAGGCGGGCGGTGAAGGACCGGCCGCCGATGGCACAGGTGACGGCCGTCGGCAGTGCGGGACATGTCTTCAGCCAGGAGTGGACGGCGCACAGCACGGCGGCCGGATCGGCGCGCACGATCCGGCCGTCGCTCTCCTCGCAGGGGGCGATACGGACCGTCAGAAGGGCGCCGGACCGGGTGCGTACCACACAGAGGGAGTGGGACAGTACGGCTGCGGCGGTGCCACAGCCCGGATAGTCGTCCAGCGTGCGGGCGGTCCACCCGCCCGCCGTCCAGGACACACGGTGCGCGGTGGGCGCGGTCCGCGCCGCCCACCGGTAGAGGAGCCCGGCGCTCTGTACATGGCGCTCGCCCGCCGTGCCGTGTTCGGCGGCGAGGAAGTGTGCGGGCATGTCGGTGTGCGCCGGATAGCGGTCGACCCGCACCCCGGTGTCGTCGCTGTGGACACGTACCGCGAAGGCGGCAGGTGTACGGGCGGGAGGAGGCGGGGCCGGCAGCAGCCGGGCCTCGGCGGGCGTGGTCGGTGGGGCGATGCCCAGCAGCTCGTACAACTCCTCCCTCAGCCGCCACAGCCCCTGCCCCTGCTCCGCGAAGACGGACGCCGCGACGGCGCGGGCGGCTCCGGGGCGGTGTGCGGACAGCGCGGCTTCGAGACCGCCGGGACCGTTCAACGGCGGGCTGACGCACAGGAGTTGGTCCATCGGGCTGCCGGGGATGAGTTCGTCGCCGCCGTCGTACGCGGCGATCAGTGGACGGTCCAGAGCCGCCGCGTACAGGGCCGTCGAACCATGATCGGTGATCACCGCGTCGGCGGCGACGAGCACCGCGGCCCACTCCTCGTACGGCCCGGCCCGCATCGCCCCGGCGTCCAGGGCGGGTGCGAGCTGCTCCGCCAGATCGAAGGATCCGATCCGGCTGTGCTCATTGGGATGCACGATGATCGCCAACTGATATGAATCATAAGGAAGTTGGGAAGCGAGCTGGGCGGGCAGCGCGGGATGCCGCCGGAGCAGGGACTCCGGCCCCCAGGTGGAGGTGAGGGCGATCAATGTGCGCGCGCCGGTGCCCAGGACGGTCCGGTAGTGGTCGCGGAGCGTCCTGGACGCGAGGATCCGCTCCAGAGTGGGGTCGCCCACGACCATCGCCCGCGCGGCAGCCCGCGGGCTGATCGCCGCGAGGCGGGCGATCTGTCCGGGATGGGTCAGCGCGTGGAGGGAGGCGAGAGCGCGTCCGCCGGGCAGGAGATACGCCGGGTCGAGCCCGGAGGCGGAGTCTCCGGAGCCCTCCCCGCGCAGGGTCTTGCTGAACCCCGCCCCATGGGGGAAGAGGGCCCGGGGGCCCCGCAGAAGGCCGAGTTCCCCCTTGGGGCTGGCCGCGAGGATCAGGTCGTACGGGCGCCGGCGCGCCTCTTCCCACGGGACGGTGCGGGCACGCGCGCGTTCGATCGAGGCCAGCGCGTCGACACCGAAGTCGGAACCCGGCAGAAGTGTGAAGACCCGGCGGACGCGCTCGTCACCGGCGAACACCGGAAGGACGTCGAGCAGCCGGTGCAGCGCGGTCGCCGATCGCACGGCGAACAGCACAGAGCTGGTTCGTCGCCCGTCGCCCGTCGCCCGTCGCCCGTCGCCCGTCGCCCGTCGCCCGTCGCCCGTCGCCCGTCGCCCGTCGCCCGTCGCCCGTCGCCCGTCGCCCGTCT
>NZ_JBIVMF010000010.1:172386-242601 GCF_044752945.1 Streptomyces sp. NPDC088554
CGCCCAAGTGTCCTATCCTATCCGACCGGCTTGTCCTGAACATGTCTTTCTCGCGCGTGGGGGAGGGTTCCTCGGAGGCGTCCGGCGGCATGCTCGGATCGTACCCGCAGAGCGCCCTACGCCGGATGCGACCGGACCGGAACGCGATCGGGGCCGAGAAGGGGAAGACCTGGGCGCTGGGGAGAGGACGAGGGGGAGAATGGCGCGTATGAGTGAGTGGGTGACAGCACTGATCGCGGCGGGTTCGGCGCTTGCCGGCGGGGTGGTGACGGGGTGGTACGCCCGTAGCGCGGGTCTGCGCCAGGCGGAGGCGGCGCGTCACGCGGGCGACCGGCAGGCGGACGCCCTGCTGGAAACGGTCCGGCTGTCCCTTGAGGAACAACGGACGGCTCGTGGTCTGGATCTGCGGCGGCAGACGTACGCGCGCTTCATCGAAGCGGGAGAGGCTGTCGTCCTGTCCCGGGGGAGCGGTGGCGGAACGGTGGACGACGCCCTCGCCCTGCGACGCGCCTTCGGCGCGGTCCTGCTGGAAGGCCCGGCCGAAGTGACCGACGCGGCACGGCGGTTCGTCGAGTCCGTACGAGGCAGTCGCCCGCTCGACGACCTCGAACGGGCAAGAACGGACTTCATCGCCGCCGCGCGGCACGCGCTGGGCATACCGGCGGACCTGTAGCCCGGGAGCGGCGACAGCGCGTTCGGATGGCCACCGCCCGCTGCGAGCCGGGCGCGCTATCGACTCCGCGGAACTCGATTTCTGAGAAGGGACCGCGCACACCCTCCGGCGCGTGCTGGTGCCGTGGAGCTTCAACCGGTCACTGAGCTTCCTGGTTCTGCGCCCACCCGGGGCCCACGGGTTCGCCTGCGCCGCCGACCGTACGTCTCGCCGACCGGGCCCACCGTGGCCGTACCGCTGCCACCTGCCAGAATCGTCACAAATGCCGGCGTGCGGTGGAGCACGCCACGGACAACGGAGGATTCCTGTGCCGCCGACCGCGAAACCACTGCGGAAGCTGGGCTTCCTGACCATCGGGCTGTTCGACGGGAAGGAACCCGGCCGGGGCCACGAGTCGACACTTGAGATCATCGAACTGGGCGAGCGGCTCGGTTTTGACAGTGTGTGGGTACGGCACCGGCATCTGCAGTACGGCATCTCCTCGCCCGTCGCCGTCCTGGCGGCGGCCTCACAGCGCACCCGCCGTATCGAACTGGGTACGGCGGTCATCCCACTGGGGTGGGAGAACCCACTGCGCCTGGCCGAAGACCTGGCGACGGTCGACATCCTGTCCGGGGGGCGTCTCAACCCGGGGATCAGCGTCGGCCCGCCGGCACACTACGATCAGGTCAAGCACGCGCTCTACCCCGACACCGTCGACGCCGAGGATTTCGGCTACGACCGGGTGCGGCGGCTCCTGGACTTCGTACGGGGCGAGTCCGCCACCGATTTCAGTGGCACCGAGGGCTTCGAGGTGTTCTCCGACCGCGTCCAGCCCCACGCCTCCGGTCTGGGCAGCCGCATGTGGTACGGCGGCGGCAGTCTCCAGTCCGCCCAGTGGGCCGGTGAGCACGGCATGAACTTCCTGACCAGCAGTGTGGTGAAGGCGGAGGAGTCCGAGGACTTCGCCGAGATCCAGCTCTCGCACATCCGGAGGTTCCGCGCCCATCACCCGGACGGCGACCACGCCCGTGTCTCCCAGGGCCTCGTTGTCATTCCCACCGACACCGCCTCCCCGGAGCAGCGCGCGAAGTACGAGGAGTACGCGCGGAAGCGGATGCTCCGTACCACCGCGCCCCAGGGCCCGGCACGCATGATGTTCGCGCCCGATCTCGTGGGAACCTCCGAGGAGATCGCCGAACGGCTCCACGCGCACGCCGCCTTCCGGGAGATCGACGAGGTCGCGTTCGCGCTGCCGTTCACCTTCGATCACGATGACTATGTCCAGATCCTCACCGATATCGCCACCCGGCTCGGCCCGGCACTCGGCTGGCGAGCCACGGCCTGAACCCGGCCCGGCCACGATCCGCGGATGGTTCGCAACGGAAAGAGGATCCGGCGTCTCGTCGTAGCGGAGCGGACTTTCCTCTGGTCCCTCGGCCACAGCCATCGCGCGCGGGGCGACGGGCGGGACAGGGAGTGCCGCGAAAGCCTCGATATCCGTCTGCTCGGGGGAAGCGGAGGGCTCCGTATCACCTTCCGGGACGGCCCCGGGCGTCTTCTCGACGGCCCCGCGTCGAACGCCCTCGCGGTCGCGATGCGGCCTGCCGCCGCGTCCGGCACCACCTCACCGGCAGTGTGCGCACGTCACTTCTCGATGATACGGACCCGGCGGTGCGCACAGCCGCGTTGTTGCAGGTCATGCACGAGGACGAAGAACACACCGCCGAGCCACCTGGCTGCGGCGCAGCGCCGCGGTGTGTCCGGGCCACGGCCGGACTCGCGACGCGTTTCGCGGACGCGGTGGACCACGGGCCCGCGCGCTGGCCGTCCGCGATCCGGAAGCGGCACCCGGGCTGACCGAGTGGCTGGGCCGGGACCCGGAGCGACAGTACGCAGGGCGGCCGCCCGTGATCCACGGCTGCCGGTGTCCAGACCGGTGGCGCTGCTGGATGATCCCGAAGTGGGTGAGTCGGCGGCCACCAGCCCGGGTTGTCGGCCACGGAGATGACAGCGCTTCTGGACCGGGCGGGTGTCCCCGGCTGAGTTCCGGAGTTCGGGTGTGTGCGACGGAGCAGACACAGACACAGACACAGGCGCTCATGCGCTCCCCTACCGCTCCCGAAGGACTCCACCGTGCGGTGGAGTGCTCGCCATCACGTCGTGCCACCGGGCGCCTGACGCGACCGCCTGCCGCCAGGCACGGATCGGCTTCGGCGGCATGCCGACGGCGAGAACGGCGGTCAGCCGGTCACCGCTGCGGTACGCGGCCAGGAACCGGCGTGTGCCGAGCTCCCCCTCCACCACGGCGACTTCGTCGTGTCCGCGTGGATAGCCGAACGCCTGGACCTTCATGTCGTACTGGTCCGACCAGAAGTACGGGACCGGTGCGAACGGCTTGCGCGTCTGCGAACCGAGCAGGTTGCGGGCGGCGGCCATGCCCTGCTCGGCGGCGTTCGTACGGTGCTCGATACGCATCGACGTACCGAACAGTGGGTTGTGCCACCGGGCGACATCCCCCGCTCCGTACACACCTGGCGCCGCCGCGCAGTACGCGTCGCACACCAGGCCGTCGCCCACCGTCAGCCCACTGCCAGCCAGCCACTCGGTGTTGGGTACGGAGCCGATGGCGACCAGCACCTCGTCCGCCTCGATCCGTTCGCCATCCGCGAGCAACACACCGCCTTCGCCGACCTCGGTGACGGTGACACCGGTACGCAGATCCACTCCGTGGTCCAGGTGCGCTTCCGCCAGCACCCGCCCGACCTCTTCGCCGACCGCGTGGGCGAGTGGCACAGGGGCCGGTTCGAGGAGTGTCACCTCCGAGCCGAGTCCCCGGGCGACCGAGGCGGCCTCCGATCCGAGGAATCCCGCACCGACCACCACCAGGCGACATCCCGGCCCGAGCCGCTCCCGCAGGGCGAGAGCGTCGTCCAGTGTGCGGAGGACATGTCCGCCTCCGCCAGGCAGACGGCGGGGGCGGACCCCGGTCGCGATGATCAGGCCGTCGTACGGCACGCTCGTGCCGTCCGCCAGCCGTACGGCACGCCCGTCGAGGTCGAGGCCGGTTGCCGCTGCGCCCAGCCGCATGTCCATCTCCAGCGCTGCCAGTTCGCCCGCCGCGCGCAGGTCCAGGCGGTCGGGCTGCCACTGCCCGGCCAGGATCTGCTTCGACAACGGGGGCCGGTCGTACGGCGAACGCGATTCCGCACCGATCAGGGTGAGCGCGCCCCCGTAACCCTCTCGGCGCAGTGTTTCGGCGGCCGCGAGCCCGGCGGCCGAGGCACCCACGACGACGATGTGTTCGGCGATGATCTGTTTATCAAGTTTCACACGCGTACTTCTGCCCTTGTTCCTTATGCCTTGACACGCTCGACAACGGAAAACTTCCTCACCAGGTGACGGGCGGAGCCCCGATTCCACAGATGGTTGCGCCCTGCCCGAATTCGCGGCGCGGTTGTACGAACGGCTCACCACGCCGTACCCATGCCGCCGACCACCGACACCGCATCCACTCCGGGATGAACATCGGCGGTACGCTCCACCGTCTGCTGTCCCGGAAGGACTTTGGCCCCACCGTCACTTCAAACGGTGGGAGCGTCATCGTCGCCCAGGCGCAGTGGTGGTCACGAGCGTTCCGGGAGATGAGAAGGACCGCACAGGTCGGGCGAGTTGTGACGCGTACCTGAGCCCGTGCGGTCCGTTCCCCTCCGGCCCGATCCGTGGAGCCCGACGGCTCCGGGCCGACCACTCGCGGCTTCGTCGTTCCCGACGGCCCGGACCCGGCGGCGTACGCCGGAGGACCTGCTCGCGTATGCCGATGCCGAAGGTGTCGAGCTGATGCCCGTCCGGACAGAGCACTTGCTGAATATCCACCGGCCGGGACCCACCGGCCGAGCGGACACAGGCTTCAGTCGCCCCAAGGCCGTATGGACGAGCGGTTCCCGGAAGACCCTTCGCCCGTCGGCCGTTCACCATCCTCCCCGCAGGCCGGCAAGGCCCTCGTGGTGGGTGGTGAACGCTTCAGCGCGGGTTCGTGGGGCACCGGATGTCACCAGGTCACGGGCAGTTCGTAAACCCCGTAGACGAGCCCGTCGCCCTTGAACGTGACCTTGTCCAGGGAGGTGGCCAGGCGAAGGTCGGGGATGCGACGGAAGAGGGTGCCGTAGGCCACTTGCAGTTCCATGCGGGCCAGTGGCTGGCCCAGGCACTGGTGCACCCCGAAGCCGAAGGCGATATGGCGGCGGGCGTCGCGCTGGATGTCCAGCCGGTCCGGTTCGGGGAAGAGGTCGGCGTCCCGGTTGGCCACGGCGGTCGGCATGATGAGTCCCTCGCCCGCACGGATGACCTGGTCGGCGATCTCGATGTCCACGAGGGCCACCCGGCGCCCTCCGGTGTGGATGATGTTCAGATAGCGCAGGAGTTCCTCGGTCGCCGAGGCGAGCAGCTTCGGGTCGTCCGTGTCGCGCAACAGGGCCATCTGGTCGGGGTGTTCGAGGAGGGCGAGGGCGCCGAGAGCGATCATGTTCGCGGTGGTCTCATGGCCGGCGATCAGCATGAGCATGCCCGTCTTGACGCCCTGCTCGGGGGTCAGCTCCCCGTCCTTGACGCGCTTGGCGACACTGGACAGCAGGTCGTCCTTGGGATCGGCGGTCTTCCGGCCCATCAGTTCGCCCAGGTACGAGGCCAGCTCGGCTACGGCCGTGTCCCTTTCCTCCGGCGTCGAGGTCTTCTTGATGATGATCTTGCTGTTGTCCTGGAAGTGGTTGTGATCGCTGTAGGGCACACCGAGCAGGTCGGAGATCACCAGCGAGGGCAGCGGCAGAGCGAACGCCTCCACCAGGTCGACCGGTTTCGGCCCGGCCGACATCTGGTCGATCAGGTCGTCCGCGATCCTCTGTGTCGAGGGCCGCATCGCCTCCACCCGCTTGATGGTGAACGGGGACGTCACCATCCGGCGCTGCCGGGCGTGTTCGGGATCATCCAGCTGGATGAAGCTGAACTCCTCCTCATCGCTCGGGACTTGGTGGGGATAGCCCGAGTTGCGGCGATCGGCGCTGACCCTGGGGTCGGACAGCAGGGACCGTTGGTCCTCGTACCGAGTGACGATCCAGGGCGTGCTGCCGTCCCACAGCTGGATCCTCTTCAGCCGGGTCTCCTGCTGCATGCTCCGCAGGGCCGGGGGTGGATCGAAGGGACAGCGCGCTTCCCTGGTCATCGGGAACTCGGGGAGTGCGGAAGGGGGTTCGCCCGTCCGATGCGCTGTGCTGGTCATCGTTCCTCGCTTTCGTGTGAACGAACCTGCGTGTTGTCTTTCCACCGCTTCCGGCGAGGGGGTCAGCGGCTCTGCGGCCCGTCTCGTCGACTTGGTGGCGATGGGGGCCTCGCGCCGACCCGCCTCTTCGGTCGAGAGACGGTGAGCGGGGGTTCGGCTCCGTCGGCCGGTCGTCAGTCCTTGAGATGGATGGCGACGGCCGGGCAGACCGCTGCGGCGTGCCGTACCTCTTCAGCCTGTGCGGCTGACGGCGCCTCGTCGAGGAGGATGGCGATGCCGTCCTCGTCACGCTGGTCGAACACTTCTGGGGCGGCGACCACACACTGACCGGATGCCACACATTTGTCCTGCTCGATCGTTACCTTCATGGCCTTCTCTCCTGACTTGCTGGTTCTCGCTTTTCTCATATGTGCGTCTGCTGGGGCATGTTCCAACCGGGTACGCCGATGGTGGCCCCGCCTTCACGCCGGCAGGGCACGACGAAGCGGAGGGTTCCCAAGCCGCTGTACGCAAAGGCCACTTCGGGGAAGCGGTCTGGGGGGTGCGGCCCGGTGGCCACGGTGAGGGCGTCGGTGCACGGTGTGTATCCGGGCAGGGATGTGCGGTGTGCGTATCGATGCCCCGGCCGTTCATGGTTCGGCGGGCAGCCACACCACGCCGGACAGGCCCCCGCTTCACATGCGGCGGTTCTGCCCCGTCGGACACATCGGCGTAGCCGTGTCCGTACCCCCGGAAAGGGCCAGAGGTCTGCCTCTGGACCCCGAATAGTTCAGTGCGCGCCGGTCGTTGCTCTGGGACACCTTGTTCTCCTCCGATTCAGCGGCCCGCGTGATCAGAAAGGAATGCCCGTTCTTTGCCCTGCCGTGACTACTCTACATTAACCGGACGGTCGTGTCCGGATAAGGTGTGGAGTAGTTTCATGGGCGAGAGCAGCAGACCTGTCAGGGCTGGGCGCAAGCGCGGACCCGCGAAGTGACGCGGTGCGGAACTCCGCCCGGGGGGTGGAGGCGGCGCACGCTTTGTTCTCCGAGTGTGGCTTGTCCGTGACAGCGGAGCAGGTGGCCGACCGGGCGGGTGTGGGCCGAGCGACGGTCTACCGGTCGTTCCCCGAACGCGATGCGCCGGTCGAGCGGCGGGCGCAGTGGTTGTTGGATCGCCTGCGGGGAGCTGTGTCCGCCGCCGACTTCGCGACCGCGTTCCGCATGCTGGTCCACGAAGCGATGCTGCGCAACCTCGACGACCGTGTTCTGGGACAGGTCGTCGCCCCTCTTGTGTACTTGACCGCCGGGCCGGTGGCGGAAGTCGGGCAGACGTTCGAGGAACTGGTGGTCCGAGGCAGAGCCGAAGGTGTGATCGCCACACACATCACCGCGTTTGACCTGCGCATCCTGGCCTCGGGTCTGATACTCGCCCTGGTGCGACGGCAGAACACCGACAAGGAACACTGGCACCGCGCCGCCGACCTCATCATCGCTGCGTGCCGGTCCGAGCCGGCCGCTCCGATGGGATGACCCCTCCGGCTCCGAGGGCGCTGGTTCCGTGCCGCCATGTCATCGATCCGGCCCTGTGGTCCGGTGGCTCGGGCGCTGTGATCTCCATGCGCGGTGTCGGCAACTCGCTTTCGAGGGAGCCCTTGTCGCGCGTTCCGCGGCGGCGGTGATCGGCGCGGGCAGGGCGAGCGGTGTGGCGTACCCATGGCGCCCTCCGCTGCCGCCGACGGCTACTGGCGTTGCCGGGGCGCGCGGTACGGCATGTCACTCTTTCGGCGGTATGGGCGGTGACCGCGACTGGTGGGCCGCGTTAGTAAGGGCGTGTCAAGTTACCCGCCCAGTCCGTTCGTAACTTTGGAAGCCGTACGCCGCCTCCTGAGCTACATGCCCTTCCTGTCGCTGACGGGAGGTGAGGAGAATGCTGCCCTTCGATACGGGCAGGAGCGGTGCTCGGCACGATGAGCACTGTGACAGCAGCCTGTGCTGTCGATGTCAGATGCGATCCTGGGAGACGCATGTCGGTTCGGAGCGACTGTGCTCGATATGTGCGAAATGCTGCGGACACTGCGGCAGACAACCCGCATCCCATCTGGACGGGCTACTGCACGGACTGTGCTCGACCTGCCGGGGTGAGTGCCGAAGTTGCGGCCGGCTTCTCTCTGCGGCAGACCAGGATGCAGGCCGCGCGGACTGTCAGGACTGCGCCAAACCGTTGGTCCGGCCAGGTGCCGAGCCGGTGGAATTCGTTCTACGTCGATTGCCCCGGCCCCTGATGGACGCGATGCGGGGCAGGGTGCCCGCCCCTGTGTATCAGGCCGTTCTCGCCGAACTGGCACGACGTACTCCACAGCAGCTCACCGACCGTGCCGAGCGCCGTTGGTACGGGCGTTGGGCCCATGCCCTGCGTGACAAGGGCGAGGACGGGCGACCCCGCTGGAGCGCTGACGAGATCGCTCTACGACTCCTGGCCCCTGCGGGATGTGCGGTCGCGCAGTGCGAAGACGGCATGATCCTTGACTCCGATCAGGCATGTCGGCAGTGCAGACAGCCCGAGCACCGCTTCATCACCGCTGTTGCTGGCGCCGCGTCGACTGAGGGGGTCCGCAATGCCGCTCTCGCCGCGATGCGTGAGGCAGTACGGGCCAGTCCTCATCGGACCGGGGCCGGCGCAAGAGGCCGCATAACGCTTCCTCCTCGGCCCGCCGACTCGGACTCCACGGACCAGACACTTGCCCGTTCCCGCCGGAGCCTGACAGATCCGGAGCGCATCAGGCATACGGAGCCTCCCCCGCCCGAAGGACCGGGCCGGAAGAGAGCCTGATCCTCGCCACCCGCACCAGCGGGGATGCCTCGGAGCGAGACCCTATTCGTTGTCTTGCAGCCTGGATTTGTTGGCAGAGGGCCCGGGCGCAAGTGGCATCCGGGCCGGTCGGTGTTCCAGGGCATCCTGTTCGTGCCGTATACCGGGGGCGTCTGCCGCAGGAGCTCGGCTTCGGCTCGGGCATGACCTGTCGGCGGCGTCCGGCCGAGCGACCGAGGCCGGTGTGTGGCCGCGGCTGCACGAGGTCCCAGGACCGGACGAAGCCCCGTCGGCCGGGGCAGGACGGGCGGCAGGCGCCACCGGTATCCCGCTCGCCGCGACCCCGACCTGCGGCAACCGCACCGACATCACGCGGTTGATCCCGTTGCCGACGACATCCATGAAGCGCTCCTCGCTCCGGGATGTGCGCTCATCTGCTGGATACGTCCGAAGTCATCGCAATAGGAGTTCCAAGCGGATATGGGCAATTTCGCGTCCACTCATGCCCGGTGGGAGATAACGGGATTCAATGCCGCAGTTCTGGCACATCTTTCCTGATTGTTTTGGGAGAGGGAATACCCGTTTGTCGGCACTGGTGCGGGCCGCTTTTCGGTTTGAGACAGCAAAGCGGACTCTTGTGTCGCACCGATGCATGTCTTTAGCGGGTATGTCGCATTTCTGGCGGGCTTCCGACGCCCCTTGGCGGATCGCTACCAAAGAACGGGAAATTTCCCCGGCAGCCGGGTTCGATCCGCCGCCGGGCTCGCGCCATATCAGGCCAACTGGCCCAATCCAGTGGCGCGTTGGGCCCCGGTGCATCGTTGACATGAATGGGTGGCGTGATCCAGACTGAAATCCTGTACCGCCACTGGATTTCGGGGTAACTCTGGATTCCGGGTTATGTGAAACTCTGGAGAAGTGCGCCGGCGATCTGCGGTGATGCTTGGTGATCATGGACTTTGTGTAAGCCTCCATGCGTCGAGATTTCACTGCACGGCGAAGTGGAGTGGGAGGCGAAGAAATGTGATGGCGTGTTTGCGTCATGTTCGACACATTGATGAGTGTTTAGTGGTTCAATTCGCGAATTACATGTGCTTTACACGCGCGTGATTTACTCACGCGGCTGGAGGAGAATCGCGATGAGTGCACACGTCACCTTGTCCACCAGGTTCCAAGCCCTCCGTTCGCCGAGCGTAGTGAGATCCACGGTATTGCCCGTTATTCAGCAGCGGGTTTCCGTGTTGGAGCCGACGCTGGCCCGGATCTGCAGCTATCACCTCGGCTTCATCGACGAACATGGTGACCCCAGCAGTGGAGGGGACGGCAAACTGACCCGCGCCAGCCTCATGATGGCGGTGGCTGATGGAATCGGCCTGCGGCCGGAGGACGTGCAGTCCCAGGCGGCAGCGGTGGAGTTGCTGCACAACGCGACCCTGCTCCACGACGACATCGCCGACACGGACGAGCTGCGTCGCGGCCGTCCAGCCTCGTGGGTGGTATTCGGCACGAGTCTGGCGATACACGCCGGGAACGCGTTACAGGCTCTTGGGCTGCGGATGGTCGTGGACGACTCCGGCCCCGGCTGCAAGAAAATCGCCAGCTCGTTCGCCGAGACCCTCGGTCTGGTTCACGCGGGCCAGGCTCGCGAGCTCACCCTCCGGCCGGGTCCAAGCGCCAGCATCGCGGCGTACGAGCAAATCGTGACGGAGAAGGCTTCAGCACTGCTGGAGTGGTCACTGGGGACGCCGGCAATGCGGGCGGGCAAATCGGAGAATGTCCTGGCCGCCCTGCGCGACGCGGGTCGGCACTTGGGCATCGCTTTGCAGATCTCCAATGACGTGGAGGATATCTGGGGCGATCCTGCGGTGACCGGCAAGCCTATCCGGGGAGACCTCAAGCGTCGCAACCTGACCTTCCCTGTACTGGCCGTCTTGTCCGCCGACAGTCCGGTCAGCGACCAACTGAGCCGGTTGTGGCATACCGACAGCATCACGGCGGAGCATCTGCAGACGCTGGCCGACCTCGTCGATGAGGCCGGCGGCCGCCATTCGGCCCAGCGGTTGTCCCGCCGCCATCTGGACTCGGCTGTAGAGCACCTCGGACGAGCCGAGCTGTCCCCGACCGCGACCGCCGAACTGACCACCTTGTTCGACCGCATCGTCAATCGCGCAGCCTGACCCGCGCCGCCCGACAGCGGCGGCATGTGAATCGGAGTACACCATGACCACTACCCACGAAACCTCGGCTTCCCCTGTCGTCCGCACCGAATTCGAGCGCCGGGCGCAGGCTCACTATGAAACCAAGACCCAGGACCCGATCAACCTGCTGCTGGGTGAGGGAGACGGGCTTTACCACCACCACTATGCCGTCGGACCCTACGACAAGTCCGTGCTGGAGGTTCCCGAGCCCGAGCGGGATGCGGCGATCCTCGCGGAAATGGCCCGAATGGAAAACGAGCAGGTCGAACTGGTGCTGCGGGGTCTGGCCCCGCTCTCGCCGGACGCGAGGGTGATGGACGGCGGGTCGGGTCGCGGCGGCACGGCCTTCCTCGTCAACCGGCGGTTCGGGTGCGAGGTGGTCGGGGTCAACTTCTGCGCCCATCACATCGAGTTCGCCGAGCACCTTGCCAAGGAAAAGCACGGTTGCGACGACAAGGTCTCTTTCAAGTTCGCCAACATGTGCGACACCGGTCTGCCCGCTGGATCGTTCGACGCCGTGTACACCAACGAGACCACCATGTACGTCGACCCCGCGGAGGCCTTCGCGGAGTTCGCCCGGGTGCTGCGCCCGGGAGGCCGCTATGTCTGTGTCACCTGGTGCGCCAACGACGCCGTGTCGACCACCAGTGAGGCGGTTAAGGCCATCGACGACCACTACGACTGCCACATCAACAACCGCAGCGCCTATTTCAAGGCGCTCGCCGACAACCACCTCGTACCCTCGCAGGTCTGGGACCTGACCCGAGAGGCCATACCCCACTGGGAGTTGCGATCGCAGTGGGGACTGCGCACCGGCGTGGAGCAGCCGTTCCTCGACGCGCACAGGAGCAACGAACTCAACTACATAGTCGTGGTCGCCGAATACACACCGCCGGCGTAGAGCAACCGTTGCTCGACGGACACGGGAGCAACGAACTCGACTACCTGGTCGTGGTCGCCGAAGCCGCACACACCGCGCTGAATCAGTGTGTCGGGGCATACGTACGGCACTTTCGCCCAAGTCGGCGACCCCGATGGCAACGGCCGGCTGCTACAGGCAGTCAAGGGCGGTGAGAGCCAGGGTGTCAGGTCACGCCGACGCGTGTGACAACGCCTCGTAGAACTCGACGAGACGGCATCGCGTGGGCCGAAAACCGGTGCGTCCACCGGGTCGGGCCGGAGTTGTCCCACCGCGCACGGCGGGTGCCCTTGAGCAGATACTCGGTGCTCGAGCGGCGCCCGCCACGGTGGCCACCTCGGTGGCCCAGGCCGCGGAGACGGTGGCCGACCGGGTTCTTCCGGTGATCACCGATCGGATCGTGAGTGCGGCGGTGCGGCGGTGCGGCGTTCGACGAGACCGGGGTTCGTACTGCGGAGGCGACTGCTTGGCTGCACTCGGTGTCGACTCCGCCGAAGGTTGTCACGGGTCATAACGATGTGGAGATTGTCAGTGAATACCCCAGCTCAATTGCCCTTCGAACAGACGCATCTGCTGCAAGTCGCGCCGCTGCTGCGCACACTTCAATCCCAGGGCACCGTCCATCCGGTTCGTACCGCCGAGGGGGACGAAGCCTGGCTGGTCACCGGTCATGCCCAGGTACAGCAGTTGTTGGACGATGACCGGCTCAGCCGCTCCCATCCCGCCCCGGGGACCGCAGCTCGTGACAGCGGGTCCGCGTTCCTCGACAGCCTGCTGGGCAGCTTGGCCACCGACCACGCCCGGCTGCGTTCGCTGCTGGAGCCGCACTTCTCACCGGAGCGCATGTTGGCGATGCGATCCCACGTCGAAACACTGACCGAGCAACTGCTGGACGAGTTGGCCGGGCAGACGGCACCGGTGGATCTACGTCTGGCATTTGCACAACCGCTTCCGATTCTGGTGATGTGCGAGTGGCTCGGCGTGCCTCATCAGGACAAGGACCAGTTCGCCGTTTGGACCCAGGACGCCGCCAACGTGCAGGACCGGGCCCGATCCAAGCAGGGGCTGTCCGAGTTGTTCGGATATTGCCAAAAATTGATAGCTCACAAGCGGCAAAACCCTGGCGATGACGCGATCTCCAGGCTGTGTGCGACCGAGGGCCTCAACGACAAAGAAGTCGTGGCGCTGACCGCGTTGTTGCTGTTCGGTGGTTATGAGACCACGGTGGCCCGAATCGGCACGGGTGCGTTGCTGCTGCTGGCCAACCCTGAGCAATGGCGGACATTGCGAGACGACCCGAGCCTCATCCCGGGCGCGGTAGAGGAAATCCTGCGGATGTCGATGCCGAACCCGCATAACGGCGGAATGCCGCGTTACGCGCGGACGGACCTGGAGATCGATGGAACCACCATCCGGGCGGGCGATCTCGTGCTGCTGAACATCATCGCGGCCAACCATGACCAGACGATCTTCACGGACCCCGATCGGGTCGATGTCACTCGCCGGACCGCAGGCAGCCTCACTTTCGGACACGGCATGCACTACTGCGTCGGCGCGTCGCTGGCTCGGATGCAGTTGCAGGTGGCGCTTGCCCGACTTGTCGCGCGATTCCCGACCATGCGTCCGGCTGTCGACGTGAAGGAATTAAGACTGCGTCACGACACACTGATCGGCGGACTGGTCGAACTTCCGGTGACGTGGTGACCGGAATCCCGGCGGCAGCGGGACGCGATAATTCCCCACTGCTGCAACGGATATCGCAGCGCATAGTCAGAAAGAGCCCTGATTCAATCCGCGCCTATCTTGTGTTGATGCGTCTGCACGCACCCACGGGTATCGTGCTCTACCTTCTTCCAGGATTGTGGAGTCTTTCCCTCGCCTCCGGACGGCGACCTGACCTGTCGGCGGTGGTATGTCTTGCCGTCGCGGCCGTACTGGTGCGCGGCGCGAGCTGCGCAGTCAACGACGTCATCGACAAAGACATCGACGCCCGGGTTGCCCGTACGGCATCGCGTCCTGTCGCGGCGGGGACGATCAGCGCAGGGAAGGCGCTCCTGTTCGGCGCCGCACAGGCTCTGGCTTCACTGCTGATTCTGGCGATGATCAACTGGGAAACAGCCCTGGTCGTCGGCGCCTCGTACCCATTCCTTGTCGCATACCCCTACATGAAGCGCATATTTCCTTGGCCTTCGGCATGGCTGGCGTTGGTGATCAGTGTTTATGCGCTGGCCGGCTGGACAGCGGCGACCGGGAGCATCGACTACCCGTCGGCTGCATTCGGCCTGTACGTGTGCAATTTCTTCTGGACCCTTTTTCACGACACGATCTACTCCCACCAGGACAAGGAGTACGACCGGAGTATCGGTGTCAAATCTTCTGCTCTGATGTTCGGTGAGTCCAGCAAGGTGTGGCTGGCCGTCTTCATCACGCTGAGTGTCGCCGGCGCGTTGTGGGCCGGTGCCGAGGTGGAGACGGGTTGGGCCTTTTACTTGCTCGTCGTGTGTGCGGGGATGCTGTTGTCATATCAGGTTGTACGAGTGAACCTGGACGATCCGAAATCCTGCTGGGACACCTTCGTCGCCAACCGCTACTTCGGCTGGATCATTCTCGCGGCGGTGGTCGCTGGACAGTTCACATGACGGAACCGACCCCGTGTGGTACTCCGCACGCGATCCATGACCGGCTGGTCGGCGCACCGGTATGTGATCACGTCAAAGATTGAAGGATGGAATACGAATGACGGATTCGATATGGCAGGGTACTGGCGTCGACGTGGACGCTTACCTGTCTCGTGTGGGATACCTGGCCGACGTGGCTCCGGATCTCGCCACGCTGCGGGGCCTGCATGCCGCTCACGTCGGGGCGATCGCCTTCGAGAACATTGACGCGGTGCTTGGGCGGGCGGTGCCGTTGGACCTGGACAGTGTCCAGGAAAAGATCGTGCGACGTGGCCGTGGCGGCTTATGTCTGGAACAGGTCGTCCTGATGGCAGCCGTGCTGGACCGAATCGGGTTTACGTTCTCGGCATTCTCGGCCAGATCCCGGATCCGCACCGGGAATAAATTGGGTCCAGCCGTCCATGTTGCTCTGTGTGTTGATTTGGACGACGAATGTTGGCTCTTTGATGTGAGTTTTGGTGGATACGGGCTGCGTGAGCCGATTCGCCTCGCTGAGGCGTCACGGCTGGATGGCGATTGGCCTTTCGACATAGTGCGGGAACCGCACGGAGAATACGTACTGCGATTCTTGCGGGCCGAGGGGCCGGCGGAAATCTACGGTTTCACCACGGACGCGCGCTATCCGGCGGACTTCGAGGTCCTCAACCACTACTGCCTGACCCACCCTCGCTCACCGTTCAACCACCGGATGATCCTCCAGCGCACTCAGCCCACAGTGAGGCACATCCTCATCGGTAACACCCTCACGGAGATGCGGCCCGGAGAGCCGGCAACTCACCGGGAGCTTGACGAGGGCGAGATGCTTTCTGCTCCCGAGAAGATCTTCGGGCTCGCATTGGAGCCGGGTGATGTCCAGTCCCTCAAGACCCTGGCCGGCATGGTGGCGGCCGGTCCGCGCTGATCCGGACCGAGCGTCTGCCCGGCCCGTCCATCGACAGTAGGAGGGATCGCAAGGATCAATATGGACGAGATGCCCAATGAATCGGAATGCGGAGCACTCCCCGTGGCGGAACGGCTGCGGTCGCTCCCGGAACACGATCCGAATGATCCAGTGGAGAGCGCCATCCTGAGCAGGCTCGCCGGCAACTGGGACCGGCGCGCTACGGTCAGGCGGCGGGACGAAACCTTGGACGATGTGTTCGAGCGGGACAGGCCGGACTTCCCAGTAGCCCTGCTGCCTTTCCGGAATCACCCCACATATCTCGGTCTCGACGACGAGGTCAAGGCCAAGATCCTTGCGTGGGGCTGGGTGGCGTTCAACAAGAACGTCATGGATATCGAGCAGTGTGTGGTCAACCCGGGGTTCGGCCTGATCGTCAACGACGCCTTCAACACAAGGCTGGGCGAATCCATGGCAATCGCGGTTACGCAAGCCATGGTTGATGAGCAATACCACACGCTGATGCATCTGAACGCCAGCGCCGTAACGCGTCGGCAACGCGGCTGGCGAATGCCCGAGTCCGCACTTCCGCTCGGGTATAAAACGCGCCGGCACGCGCATCGGCTCGCTGTCGCTGAGACACCTGGGCATCAGGCTCTGGTCTCACTCGCCTTCACCACAGTTGCGGAAATCTCGATAAACGCACACCTGGACCTCATCGCCGAGGATGACGAGATCCAGCCTGTCAACCGCCTGACGGCCGTCCTGCACAACCGTGACGAATACTGTCACGCCTCGATCGCGAGCACCGTCGTTCGGGAGGCATGGAAGCGTTTTGCCGCCGAACAACGCGGCTACTTCCTCACCGCGCTGGCCGACGGGATGGAGGCGTTCGCGGCCCACGACTTCACGACCTGGGCGAGGATTCTGGAACTACTCGGAGTGGAGGGGAGCGGACAGATGCTGCACGACGTCAAGAACTCCTCCGGCTCCGGACGACTTCTTCAGGACTTCAGTGGGTTGCGGCATCTGTGCCAGGAGCTGGATGTCCTCGACTCCGTCCCCTTCGACTGGTCGACGGTGACGGCCGACGGCCCCTGACGTTCACCAGCCACGCTGCGCCCGATGCCCAAGCCAAGCAGCGATCCAATGGACCGGGAGGTGCCCGCACTCTCCTCTCTTCCGCCTCCGACAACCACCTGGTGTTAACCCATGCGCGTCCTACTTATCGACAACTACGATTCCTACACCTACAACCTGTACCAGCTCCTAGCAAAGGTGTACGGCATCAGACCCGTTGTCGTACGGAACGACGCTGAATCCTGGGACCACCTCGATCTGAACGGCTTCGATGCCGCGGTCATCTCGCCGGGACCGGGGCACCCGGCCATCCCGCGTGACTTCGGCCGCTCCCGCGACGTTCTGGAGCACACCCGGCTTCCGGTCCTGGGCGTGTGCCTCGGGCACCAGGGCATGGGGCTCCTGGCGGACGCGCGGATTGTCCCCGCTCCGCAGCCCCGACACGGATACCTGTCGACGATCCGGCACAGCGGTGACGGACTCTTCGCCGGCATCCCGCAGGAGTTCACTGCCGTGCGCTACCACTCACTGAGCATCGCTGAACCCGCGCCCGCCCACCTTCAGATCACCGCGCGCGCCGAGGACGGAGTGGTCATGGGCCTGGCCCACTGCGATCGGCCCTGGTGGGGGGTGCAATTCCACCCCGAGTCGATCTGCACGGAGCACGGTGCCCTCCTCTTGGCGAACTTCCGGGACCTGGCGCTGGCCTCGGGCTCACGCGAGGGTGGTACCCGCATCCGTGACCGCCAGGTCAGCACTGGCACCAATGACATGTGCGTGTCTGTCGCACCGTCGACTCCGCACCCACACCCCGCGCGACTCCAGGCGCAGATCGGCATCCTGGACAGAGCGGTCGACGCCGAGGTTGCGTTCCTGGCTCTGTACGGCGCCAGCGCACGCTCCTTCTGGCTTGACAGCTCGCACGTCGAACCGGGCCTGGCCCGCTTTTCCTTCTTCGGCTCCGCGGAAGCGCCCGGAACCGAGATGCTGACCTACCGTGTGGAAGACAAGCATGTCGTCGTGGAGCCCGCGGGAGGTACTTCTCGTCTGGAAGGCGGCACCATCTTTGACGCCCTCAACCGCCGCACCGGCCGCGTGGTCGCCGGTGCCGAGGAGTTGCCCTTCGATTTTACCGGCGGCTACGTCGGTTACTTCGGTTACGAGCTGAAAGCCGATCTCGGCGCCAATCGCACCCACCGGTCGGAGACCCCGGACGCCGTGTGGCTTCAAGCCGACCGCTTCATCGCGGTGGACCACGCCGAAAACCGTACCTATGCCGTTGCCGTGTGCGAGCGGCAGGACTCAGGCGCCGCCCAGAAGTGGATCAGTACGGTAGTCCCCACCTTGGCCGACCTTCCCACAGCGCAGCCCGACACGTTTCCCCCACCTCGCGCCGAAAACCATGACGCGTCGAGACGACTGGTCCGCTCGCGCACCCAGTACCTGGCCGACATCCGTGAGTGCGATCGACGGCTGCGGGAGGGCGTGAGCTACGAAATATGTCTCACCAACAAACTCCGTCTGCCCGCACCAGCGAACGATTTCACCTACTACCAGCGCCTGCGCCGGCTGAACCCCGCTCCGTACGCCGCGTTTCTGCGCCTCGGCGAGGTCACGGTTTTCAGCTCCTCGCCCGAGCGATTCCTCAAGGTGGACGCCGCTCGCACGGTGGAAACCAAACCGATCAAAGGAACAGCGCCCCGCCACGCGGACCCGCGAACCGATGACGAGATACGGCGCTCCTTGCAGATGGATCCCAAGACGCGCGCGGAGAATCTCATGATCGTGGATTTGCTCCGCAACGACCTCGGACGGATCTGCGAGATCGGCAGCGTCGCTGTCCCGGCGCTCATGGTGACGGAGTCGTACGCCACCGTGCACCAGTTGGTCTCCACGGTCATCGGGACGCTGCGCGATGGCACGTCCGCCGTGGACGCGGTACGGGCCTGCTTTCCCGGCGGATCCATGACAGGAGCGCCGAAGCTGCGCACCATGGAGATCATCGACACGTTGGAGGATGAAGCCCGCGGGGTCTACTCCGGAGCCCTCGGCTTCATTGGACACACTGGAACCACCGACCTCAGCATCACCATCCGCACCGCTGTAAGTCACGATGGTGAACTGACCATCGGTGCGGGCGGCGCCATTGTCCTTGACTCCGACCCCGTCGCAGAGTACGAGGAGATGCTGCTCAAGGCCGAAGCGACCCTGCGGGCACTGCCGAAGGCGAGGGTTCCGGGCTCGTAGATGCCATGGGCCCAGGGGAGCGCTTGACCGTTGGCCTCGACGCCCGGTTCGCCGGGCTGCGGCTGACCCGCTGCGCTGAGCCGTTCGACGAGACCGCGAAGCCAGGGGCGGCGCGACAGCGGTAACACGTCGGGCCGGAGCGAGCCGGACCGTGTACGGCCGGCCAGCGATGACCTGAGAGACCGTTGCCGAATCTCTGTTGCCAAGCAGGTTGCTCGGGCGTTGCTGATCGAGATCGGCTGTCACACACCAGTGTGGGGGTAATCCGCCGTGCGGAACCGTGATATTCCATCATCTTCCTCACCGCCATGGGGGCCGACTCTCAGCATTCCGCCCGTGGATACGCCGCCGGAGCCGTCGACTACATCGGCAAACCCTTCGACCCCTGGGCGCTTCGGGCGAAGGTTTCGGTGTTCACCGACATTTTCCTGGAGCGCCGACTGCGTGCGGACTGAACACTCATGCCCGGCGGCCCCACTCCTCGCTCTCCGGCCATCAGCCTCGATCGCTGTGGTCGACATGGATCGTCGGACGACCGCAGGGGTACGGGTCACCGGCACCGTGGGCTACCCGTGGCCCTCCGCATCCGCGGAGCCGGAGCAGGAGGTGGCCGAGAACTCGGTACCGCCGGGTGTCGTGCCCGATCCTCCTCCACGGCCACAGTGGTGTGCCGCCATGTCGTACTGGCCTGTCATGCCTACCCCTGCCGTTCCCGGCCCGGCGTACCGGCAGCGTCAACCTGAATACGTACCGGCGCTGCCTCCCGAGAACCCTCGCTGTCGGTCGGCGGGTCATACTGGCCGGGTGACCACCCACCGCGTTCTGATCGTCGAGGACGACCACGGCCTGCGCGACGTGCTCGCGCGCGGGCTGCGCGACGAGGACTTCGAGGTGGTGACCGCGTCCGACGGTGCCGGGGCGCTGCGTGGTGTGGACGCGCGGGTGGACGCCGTGGTGATGGATATCGGACTGCCCGACTCGGACGGTCGTGACGTCTGCCAGGCGATGCGCGCCGCAGGGGTCACCGCCCCGGTCGTCTTTCTGACCGCGCGCGACACACTCCCCGACCGGCTCGCGGGTTTCTCCTCCGGAGGGGACGACTATCTCGCCAAACCGTTTCACCTGGCCGAGCTGGCGGCCCGTGTCCGTGCCGCCCTGCGGCGGGCCGGACGGGACAGCGCCATCGACGCGGGCGGCCTGCGGCTGGATCCCGTACGACACGAGCTGACCGCGCGCGACACCGCCGTACCGCTGACGCCCACCGAGTTCCGGCTGCTGGCCTGTCTGATGGCCGCGCCGGGTACGGTCGTACGGCGCCGGGAACTGCTGCGGGCGGGCTGGCCGGAGGGGGCGTATGTCAGCGACAACACACTCGACCAGTATCTGACCCGGCTGCGGCGCAAGCTGCGCGCCGCCGGCGCCTCGCACGGCATCGCCACGGTCCGTGGCATCGGCTACCGCTTCGCTCCCACTCCGTCATGAGACGGCTCGGGCGGAGTGTGTGGCCGGGCCTGGCCAAGGGGTCTCGTCGACACCGGCCGCCGCGCACACTGCGCGGGCGCCTCGCGCTGACGGCGCTGGTGACCAGCGCGCTGTGGGTCGCCGTCCTGACCACCGCGTTCAATCTGGTCCTGGACAACCGGCTGCGGGCGCAGGCCGACGATGTGCTGCGGACCCGCGCCGAGGCCGTGGCCACCACGGTCGAGCCACGGCCCGGCGGCCGGCTCGTCGTCCACGAGGCCGCGCGGGATCAGGCACTGGACGCCGGTGTGTGGATCTACCAGGGCGACCGCGCGATCGAGAAGCCTGCCGGTGTGCCGACCGCCCTTCAGCTCCGCGCGGACCGGCTCGCGGGACGGCACGAGGTGTTCACGGACGTCGGCGGCCCGAGCGCCACCCGGCTCTTCGCCCTGCCCGTGCGGGACACCGGCGGCCGGCAGGTGGGTACGGTGGTCACCTCGGTCGCACTGGACCCCTACCGCAGTACGGCGGACTCGGCCCTGACCGCGTCGGTCGTCCTCGCGCTGTTCCTGCTGGCCACGGTCTATCTGCTGACCCGGCTGGTTGTACGGCGTGCCCTGCAACCGGTCGGTCTGATGAGCGCGCGGGCGGCCCAGTGGAGCGAGGAGGGCGCCGCGCGGCGTTTCGGCGACGAAGGACGGCCCGCCGAACTCGCCTCGCTCGCGGCCAACCTCGATGAGCTGCTGGACCGGCTCGCGGCGGTTCTGCGCCACGAGCGGCAGCAGGCCGCCGAACTCTCCCACGAGCTGCGCACCCCACTGGCCCGGATCATCGCGGAGACCGAGTGGCTGACCGGGCGCCCGCGCGGGCCCGCCGAGCAGCGGGCCTCGCACGAGGCGATCGCGAGCGCCGCCGCCACCATGCGGCAGATCTGCGAGAGCCTGCTGTCCGAGGCCCGTACCCGTGGGGCCCAGGCCCCCGGCCGCTGCCGTCTTCCCGAGCTGGCCCGGTCTCTGGCGGCCCGGATCGGGGCGGACCACCCCGGCTCGCCCGCCGTGCTGGTCCGGGGGGACCGGGCCACCGCCGGGGTCTCGGCGGCCGTCGCGGAACGTATCCTGATGCCGCTCCTGGACAACGCCCGTCGCTACGCGGCGAGTTCGGTCGTGATCGGCTGCGCGACGGTGCCGGGGGCGGTCGAGATCTCCGTCTCCGACGACGGCCCCGGTGTGCCGGAGTCCTTCCTCCCGTCCCTCTTCGAGCCGGGCCGCCGCGCCGCCCCGGACGATGGGCACGACGGCGCGGGCCTGGGCCTGGCCCTCGCGCGCCGGCTCGCCCGCGCGGCCGGTGGCGACATCACCCTGGACGTTGCCGACCGGGTGTCCGGGGCGGTGTCCGGGGCGCGGTTCACCGTGCGTCTTCCGGCAGGATGACCCGGTCGGCGCCGCGGTGCGCCACATCCTTCCGGGTACGCGCCAGATACACGACGAGCCCGAGGATGACGGCGAGGAACAGTCCGCTCGTACCGACCGTCCCGAGTCCGAGACCGCCGTTCGCGCGGGGCTGCGAGAGATAGTCGCCCAGCGAGGCGCCGAGGGGGCGGGTGAGGACGTACGCGATCCAGAACGACCAGACGGCGTTCAGGTCGAGCATGAACCGGGTGGCCCAGACCGCGGCGATCAGCAGCGCGAACAGGATGGCCGACACCCAGTAGCCCAGCTGGAGCCGCTCCGCCGTGAGGTCGCCCGCCGAGGTGCCCAGCGCGAACGTGAAGAGGATCGCCAGCCAGTAGAAGCCCTCGCGGCGGCGGGTGCGGATGGTGTGGACGGACAGCGACCGCTCGCACCCGTACCAGGCGGCGAAGGTCAGGGCGAGGGCCAGGGCAAACACCCACGTGGTCGTCGTCAGCGGAACACCGAGGTTGTCGGTGAGATTGTCACTGACCAGTGTGCCGACGACACTGATCAGGACGACGGACAGCCAGTACAGACCGGGCCGGTACGACGCCGCCCGGAACTGGAAGAACAACGCGACGGCCAGCAGGGCCGCCATCACGTACGAGGTGTACGTCAGCCCCAGGCCCAGATCCGCGTTCAGCAGATCCGCCGCGGTCTCTCCCACGGTGGTGCACAGGATCTTGATGAACCAGAAGTAGAGAGTGATCTCGGGAACCTTGTTCCCCATCTCGCGGAGCCCGGCCGGGGCCTTCGCCGCATGCTTGTTGATCGTCATGCCCGGCAGCGTGGCAGCCCTTACCTGAACACATCCTGACCGCGCCTTTTCCCGGACCGCCACACCGCCGGACCGGCCAGGGAGTCAGCCCGCTCCGCCCGCCACCGAGCCTCCCGGCGAGTGCGGGAGGGCGAGGCCCGAGAGCACGCGGTCGGCTCGGCGGCGCCAGGTGTACCGCTGGAGGACCTCACTGCGGCTCGGTCGCCCAGCGTCCGCCGCAGGGCCCCGTCGGCCATCAGCTCGTTGATCGCGTCCAGCCACGCGTGGGTATCGGCGGGCGGGCGCAGCAGGCAGTTGACCCGGTCCTGGAGCACTTCGCGCAGGACGGGGAGGTCGGAGACGATCATGGCGCGCCCGTCGGCCATGTATTCGAACACCTTCATGAGGGAGGCCCATCGGCCGGTCTCCGCGATCCCGCCGGCGGTGTACACCTTCTGTTGGTACGGAGCGAGGACGACGTCGAAGAGGGGGAGGTAGGCGCGGACGGCGCCGGGTGGCCGGTGTCCGTGGAAGTACACGTTGGAGAGCCGGCAGGGCTCCTCCCAGCGGGCGCGGTCCTCGGGGGTGCCGCCGATGAGATGGACGAAGGACGGGAGCAGGGAGGCGAGTTCGAGGATGAAATCGATGCCACGTCCCGTGTAGAGGTGGCCGGTGTAGCCGATGCGCGGTACCCCGGACCGGCCGGGCAGCGTCGGCGCGGTCACGTATACGGGCCCCTGCAACCGGCGGGGCACTCCTACGCCGCTGTCGTACCGGCATGGATCAAGGCGGCGACCGCTCAGCAGCCCCTCGTGGTCCACGGGAACGGGAGCCGGACCCGCGACTTCACCTACGTCGGAACCGTCTGTCGGTACTCGCGCGGGCCGCGCTGCGAGGAGTGACCGACCCGGACCGGTCAATCCCGCTACGGCACCCGCACCTCGCTCATGGGCCTCGTCGCCGAGCTGGAGCGGGTGACAGGGGTCGTGCTGAGCCCACGTCACGAGCCGCCCCGTGCCGGGGACGTCCGGCACTCCCGGGCCGACAACACCCCGACTCCGCACGCTTTTCCCCGAGGTCGAGCCGACCCCGCTGCGCGAGGGCCCGGAGCGAACCGTTCAGTGGTTCCTCGCCCGCGACCGATCAACACGGGCAGCGGCTCTCCCGCCATCGGGCGAAGGTCAGGCTTTCTTGACCACACTGGACTTGAGCTGCATCGCCCCGAAACCGTCGATCTTGCAGTCGATGTCGTGGCCGTCGACTCCGTCGACCAGCCGGATGCCGCGCACCTTGGTGCCGGCCTTGATCCCCGAGGGGCTCCCCTTGACCTTGAGCGCCTTGACGACGACCACGGCATCGCCGTCCCGCAGCACATTGCCCACCGCGTCCCTGACCACCCGCTCGCCGTCAAGGCCCCCGCTCTCCACGGCACTCGCGGCGGGAACCCACTCGTGGCCGCATTCGGGGCACACCACGAGGGCGTTCATCTCGTAGGTGTACTCGCATGAGCACGTGGGGCAGGGAGGAGGATTCTCGATCACACTCTCAGGATATCCGTCCGCGATCGCTGCCCCGATGGGACGGGAACGGACGGCCGGGCAGGCCGGGCAGGTCGGGGCGGTCAGTAGGGATGTTTGTCGGGTTTGCTCGCCCATGCCTCGTACGCGGCCCTGCCGAGCTCGGGATAGCTGTGCACCATACGGATGCTCCGCTCGTGGATCGGCTTCTTGAAGTCCTCGTACTGGTACTCGTCGCTGAACCCGATCTCCTCGGTGGCCTTCAGATCGCAGCTGTAGTAGACGGCGTCACACCGTGACCAGTAGATGGCGCTCATACACATCGGACAGGGCTGGCCACTGGTGTAGATCTCGCAGCCCTTGAGCATCCGGGCCCGCTTCGGCACCCGGTCGGGGGATTCGGGCTCGCGCGGGATGAGTTTCAGTGTGCTCCTGTTCTGGTACTTCACCGCGATCGACGGTGCCTCCGGGTTCAGCACCTGGATCGCCTTGCGGATGGCCTCCACCTCGCCGTGTGCCGTTGGATCGCCGGTCAGCAGGACCCGGTTCTGCCCACGGGCGATGATCTCGCCGTCACGGGTGATCACCGCGCCGAACGGCCCGCCCCAGCCGTTCACCACCGACTCCGTCGCCAGTCGTACCGCCTCGGCCATGAACCTCTTCTTCGCCATGCTGCCTCTCCGTCACCCGCGTCCGGCGTATTCGCGTATCCGTCCTTTTCAGAAGATAGTCGCCCTACCGGGTCGGGCAACTCGGACCAGCCCCAGGGGGCTGATCCGGGCCCGAGAGCGGTGCGGGCGCGGCGGCGGTGTCCCTGGGCGCGCGGGACGGGTGCGGCGGTCAGGTGCGGCGGGGCTGTGGGGCGGTTGGGGCTGCTTCGACAGCGAGGGTGTGGCGGAAGACGTTGCGCGGGTCGTAGCGGGCCTTGATCTGCTGGAGGCGCGGGTAGTTGCCCTTGTAATAGAGGGTGTGCCAGGGGATGCCGGAGGTGTTCCAGGTGGGGTCGGCGAGGTCGATGTCGGGGTAGTTGATGTAGGAGCCGTCGCTGACTTCGCCGGGCACCGGTACACCGCCGGTGTCCGCGTGTACGTCGCGGTAGAAGGCGCGGACCCAGGCGAGGTTGGCCCGGTCGTCGGAGGCGTCGGCCCAGACGGTGTGGAAGTCGGCCTTCATGATGGCGTCCCGCTGGGCGACCGCGGTGGCTTCCGGTGGCACGGTGTTGACCTGGCCGCCGTAGCCGATGAGTTCGAGAGCGCCGGTCGGACCGCCGGTCGAGTCCGTCAGATGGCGGTGGATGGTGGAGAGCTGGGTGTCGGTGAACGGGCGTCGCAGATAGGCGGCCTTGATCTTGTAGCGTCGGGTGATGACATCCCCGGCCTGACCGGTACCGGGCCAGGTGAGGCGGTGCAGCCACGGCATGGTGCGCCGGACGTCGAAACTCGGCTCGACGCCGGATCCGGCGGTGACCGCGGACACGAAGTCATCGACCAGGACGTTCACTTGGGGGATGTCCGCGTCGGCCTGCACCGCCAGGTAGAAGCTTCCCGCGCTGCGGTGCGCGGCTGCCAGGATCGCGTACAGGCCGGTGCCGGGGGAGCCGGGCGCGCTGTTGTGTTCGTGCCAGCTCCCGAAGTTGCGCAGCAGGGTGGTGAAGGCGCGCTCGGTCATCCGCTCGTCCCACGCCCAGGTGATCACGCACTCCAACAGCTCCCGTGGTGTGGGCGGCAGCAACCGGGCCGGGTCGACCGCCCTCGTGCCGGCTCCGGTAACACCGCTGTCCGGGACCCTGCCCGTCCCTCCCGTCCCGGGTCGCTTCCCGGGCGCCGTGGGGTCGGCGCCGGGTGAGCGGAGCCAGTAGCGGGTGACGACGCCGAAGTTGCCGCCGCCCCCACCGGTGTGTGCCCACCACAGGTCACGGTGCGGGTCGTTCGGCTCGCGGGTGGCCACCACCACGCGTACGGTGCCGTCCCGGCCGACGACCACCACCTCCACGCCGTAGAGGTGGTCCACCACCGAGCCGTACCGGCGCGACAGCGGCCCGTACCCGCCCCCGGCGAAGTGCCCGCCCGCGCCCACCTCCGGACAGCCGCCCGCCGGGATGGTCACGCCCCACCCCGCGAACAGCGCCCGGTACACCTGCCCCAGCGTCGCACCCGGCTGGACCGCGAACGCGCTCCGCTCCCCGTCGTAGCCGACCGCGTCCATCGGGGAGAGGTCCAGCAGCATCCGCACCGCCGGGTCCGCGGTGAAACCCTCGAAACAGTGCCCGCCGCTGCGCACCGCGATCCGCCGCCCGGAACGTACGGCATCGGATACGGCACGGACCACCTGGTCCGTCGACCCGACCACCCTGATCTCCTCCGGCCGGCCCACGAACCGCCAGTTGTTGCCCCGCGCCAGACTCGTATAGCGGGAATCCCCCGGACGTACCGAAACGGGACCGAACCCCGCTCGATCGAACCCCGCTCGATCGAACCTCGCTCGATCGGATCCGGCCGCCCCGGCGTCGAGGGCGGTGGGGGAGCCGGTGAGCCCCGTGGCGGCACCGTCGGCCGCCACCGCGCCGACCGTGCCGAGCAAGGTGCGGCGGTTGAAAACGTCTCGGCCCGACCATGTCACGGGGTCTTCTCTCCCTGGGCCAGTGACTGCCAGAACGCGGCCTCGTACGCCTGCATCATCCGTGTCGCCTCCAGAGCCGCCGAAGGGTCCTCCCCGGCGTCCAGGCCCGACTGGAGAAAACGACCCGCCTGTTCTTCGAACCCCGGCGGCAGCGTCGAGAAGAACGTGAAGAACTCCACGTCGGCGGCGGTCAGGCCGTACCGCCGGGGCAGCGCGTCCGCCAGCCGCGCGCAGTACCCGCCCCAGAAACCGAAGTTCACCAGCAGGGCCAGCGCCAGCTCACTGCGCGTCCCGAACGCGACCAGCCAGCCCAGATAGTGCGGATACCCCTGTGCCATGGGGGACGGCCGCCACCCGTCCGCCCCCTCCGGTGGCGGACCGTCGTCCGCGGGCATCCTGTCAAGAGCCGACCGCAACCGCGCCAGCAGTTCCACCGCGCGCGTCTCTCCCTGGGCCAGACCGAGGAACAGCTCGGCGGCGGCATCGTCCGCGCCGAACCGCGAGGCCGCCAGCGCGAAGCCGCGCCGGTCACTGCGTACGATGAGCGACTCCTCCGCGACCAGGGAGAGCAGCCGCTTCCGTGGTGCCCCGCCGGTCTCCACCAGATCCACGAACGCATTGCGCGCGGCGGCAGCCGCCAGCTCCTGCTTCGCGTGGACACACAACTCCCGCGCATCGGCGAACCGGCCGTCGAACGGTCCCATGCACACCTCCAGAAAACCCGTGAGAGCGGGCAGCCAGCCGGAAATCTACTCGGACCCGTCCCCGCCAGGAGGACACCACGCCCACCGCACGCCATTGCCCGGCAGGGGGTGGGGCGGGACAGGGCGGGACGAGGCATCGGGCGTGCAGGGCCGAGGAGGTGACGGTCCGTCCGTCGTCCTTCCGCCCCGGGGATGTCAGTGGGCGCCGGTACGGTTCGGGAAAGTCGCCGGCTCGCGTTGTTCGGGCCGGCACGGGACGATGTCGAGGGGCGCCCATGGATCCGGTATCAACTGACTTCTCCACCACCCCCGGACGGCTGTCGAACGCCGTCGTCGCCGCCACCGGTGCGGGATCACCTTCTCGCATCTCGCGCTGGGCGCGGGCGGGTACATCAAGCCGGACCTCGCGGTGGACGGGCGGGAGGAGATCGCCGAGATCGTCGTCAAGGCGACCACCCTCGGCGGCGCGCGCCGATGGACGTCCTGCTCATACCGCCTGTCCATCACCCGCAACGCGGGCGGTTCCGAGACCCGGCTCTCCGCGATCGCTCTCCTCACGGGAGAGAGTGCCACGGGCCCGCTCGCGCGGCCGCCGACTTCACCGGCTGCTGCGCGCCCGCCGGGGGCGAGCCCGTCGGGTACCGGGGCGCGACCGTCCCCGGCCCGTGGTCCGACACCGAGCCGTGGGACGACCAACGGGAGGAGGTGCTGGGCGAGACGGCCCGCAGCCCGGACGACGCGGCCCGCCTCATCGGCAGGCTGGCCGCGCACAGGAAGCACTCCATATGAGGAGGCCCTGAACCAGGAGGCCCCGAATCCTTGCCGGTCCGGCCCGTCTGCCGTAACCGGCCCCCGTACGGAGCCGGTTACGGCAGACGGCTCACCCCGCGCTCGTCGCCAGCCCCGCCGCGACCGCCCGTACCGTCGGGTTGCGGTACAGCTCCCGCAGCCGCAGCGACGGCAGGCCCCGGGCGCGCAGCGCCGCCCCGATGCGTACCGCGTACAGGGAGTTGCCGCCCAGCTCGAAGAAGTCGTCGTCGAGGCCGACCGGGGTGCCGAGGATCTCGGTCCAGATCTCCCGGACCCGGTCGGTGAGGTCGTCGCCGGAGGGCTGTGGCGCGGCCGGGGCGGGCGGTGCGGCGGGCGCCGGCAGCCTGGCCGTGTCCAGCTTGCCGTTGGCGGTCAGCGGCAGCGCGTCCAGCGCGCTCACCGTGGCCGGGAGCATGTACTCCGGCAGGATCCCCGCCGCCCGTTCCCGCACCGCGCCGGTGTCCGCGCCGGGCAGCAGCACCACATGGGCGTCGATCCGCGCGGTCGCCGCGTCGGCGGGGTCGTCCCGGCGCACCACGACAGCCGCCGCGCGTACCCCCGGGTCCTCCAGCAGTACCGAGCGGATCTCGTCCAGCTCGATACGGAAGCCACGGATCTTGACCTGGCTGTCGATCCGCCCGAGGTGTTCGAGCCGTCCGTCCGGGCGCAGCCGCCCCAGATCGCCGCTGCGGTACATGGTCCCGCCCGTGACCGGGTCGGGTACGAACCGCTGTGCCGTCAGCTCCTCCCGGCCCAGATAGCCGAGCGCCACCCCGGCCCCGCCGACGCAGATCTCGCCCGCCACCCCGGGCGGCAGCAGCCGTCCGGCCGGGTCGGTGACGTACAGGTGCCAGCCGGGCAGCGCCGGGCCGACGCTGCGGCTCGCGGCCAGCGCCAGACGCCGGGTGAGGGTCTGTTCGGTGACGTGGACGGTGGTCTCCGTGATGCCGAACATGTTCACCACGCGGCACACCGGCTCCGGGTGCCGGTCGAACCACGGCAGCAGCATCCGCGCGTCCAGCGGCTCCCCGCCGAACACCACCAGCCGTACGCCCACCTCGGTGTGGTCCACGTCCAGCAGCTGGGCGAAGGCCGACGGGGTCTGGCTGAGCACGGTGACCCGCTCGGCCACCAGCAGGTCCCGGAAGCGGTCCGGCTCCCGTGAGACGGAGTAGGGCACCACCACCAGCCGCCCGCCGGTCAGCAGGCAGCCCCAGATCTCCCACACCGAGAAGTCGAAGGCGCTGGAGTGGAACCAGGTCCACACGTCGTCCGCGCCGAGCCCGTACTCGTCCCGGGTCGCGTCGACGAGCGCGATCACGTTCCGGTGCGGTACGACGACACCCTTGGGCCGGCCCGTGGAACCGGAGGTGTAGATGACGTACGCCGGGTCGTCCGGACCGGCGCCCACCGGCTCGGGGCCCTCGGAGGAGGCGGCCGCCCCGTCCGGCGCGAGGGCCGTGCATCCCGGCACCGCCGGGAACTCCGCCAGCCGGGTCACCACCACGCCCAGGCCCGCGTCCGCCGCCGTGTGCGCCAGCCGCTCCGCCGGGTAGGCCGGGTCGACGGGCACATAGGTGGCGCCCGCCTTCAGGACCGCGAGCAGGGTGACCACCAGCTCGGCGGTCCGCTCCAGACACACCCCCACCCGGTCCCCGGCCGCGACCCCCCGGGCGGCCAGCACGCGGGCCAGCGCCCCGGCCCGCTCGTCGAGTTCGCGGTACGACAGGGCCGTGGCCCCCTCCGTCACCGCGACCTGGTCGGGCGTGGCCGCCGCGATCCGCGCGAACGCCTCCGGGATGGTGACCGGGGTGGTCACCAGGGCCCCGGTCGGTCGGCCGAGCGCCGCGATCCGCTCCCGCTCGGCCGTGTCCAGCAGCTCCGCCTCGCCGGGCGCGGTGGCCGGGGAAGTCAGCACCTGCCGGTGCACATGGGCCAGGTGGCGGGCGAAGGCGGCGGCCACCTCCGGGGCGAGATGCGTGGCGAGGTGGTCGACGCGCAGCCGGGGGCCGTCGGCGTCCCGGTAGACGGAGACGGTGAGGGGGAACGGCGGGGCGAGACACGGCACGTACGTCCCGGGCAGCTCGGTGGCGTCGTACAGCAGCCCCGCGAGGATCTCGCCCTCGGCGGGCAGCGGCTTCGATCCGCCGAGCGTGGCCGCCTCCTCGACCCGGTACGCGCCGTGGTCGGTACCGACGAGGTGTGCGGTCCCGGGATCGTAGCGGCGCAGCGTGACGGCGAGCGCGGTCAGCCAGCTCGTCTCGTCACCGAGGTCCGCCAACGGCAGGACCACGGGGACGGCGGGGGCGCCCTCGGCCAGGCCCCAGGCGGGCGCGGCGGCGAGGGCCGGGCGGGGGGCTTCCGGGGTACCCGCGACGGGTGCGGTGGGCGTGGCGTCGGGGGCCGAGGCCAGCCGGGCCAGCGCCTGCCGGTCCCAGCCGGTGCGCGGGGCCACGACGACGAGGTCCCGTACCCCGTCCGCGTAGCGCAGCAGCACCCGGCGGGGGGTCTCGGCGGGGCGGGCGAGTTCCAGGGCGCGGCGGCGTTCGGCGCGGGGGTCGTCACAGGCGGCGGCGACGTTCTCGGTCCAGGCGCCGACGGGGTCGTGGCCGACGCGGACGCGCAGGGCGTGGCAGTGGGCTGCGGGGCCTGACACGGTGGTGCTCCTTGGCGGTTCGAGGGAAAAGAAGAAGGCGGGCGGGGCGGCGAAGTCCGGTGCGGACCGCTCAGCGGGCGCTGAAGCCGCCGTCCACGGTCAGGACCGAGCCGGTGATCTGCCGGGACTCGTCGGAGGCGAGGAAGACCACGGCGGCGGCCACGTCCTCGGGCTCGATCAGCGCGTTCATGGGCTGTGCCGTGACGAAGGCCTGCTCGTGCTCGTGCACCGGCACCTCCAGCGCGCGGGCGATCTCCGCGAGCATCCGCCCCTCCGCCCCGGCGTCGTCCCGTACCGACCCGGGGCAGACCGCGTTCACCCGGACCTTGTTCGGCGCGTAGTCCAGCGCCGCCGCCTTGGTGAGCCCGACCACGGCGTGCTTGGCGGCCACGTACCCGGCGAAGTGCCGGTAGCCGACCAGCCCGGCGGTGGAGGCCACGTTGACGATGCTGCCGGAACGCCGGGCGGCCATCGCCCGGCCGACCTCGCGGATCACCCGCCAGGCCCCGGACAGGTCCACGTCGATCATCAGGGACCACTCGTCCTCGTCGATCTCGTGCACCGGCTTGCCGGAAGGCGCGGCGATGCCCGCGTTGTTGACGGCCACATCGATCCGGCCGTAGCGGTCGGTGGCCAGGGCCACCGCCTCCCGTACGGCCCGCAGATCACGGATGTCGGCGGTCGCGGTCAGCACCGCCGCGCCCGCCTCCCGGCACAGCGCGGCCGTGTGCTCCAACTGGCCGGGGGTGCCCAGCGGGTAGGGCACGCCGGGCAGATCGGCGCAGATGTCGACCAGGGTGAGGTCGGCGCCCTCGGCGGCGCAGGCGAGGGCGGTGGCCCGGCCGAGTCCGCGGGCGGCGCCGGTGACGAGGACCGACTTGCCGTGCAGACGCATCGGGAACTCCTTGGGATCGTGGGGCAGTTGGGGGCTGGGAAGGGGTTCAGAGGACAGTGGAGACGATCAGCCGGACCAGGGCGGGGGCCGCGTCCATGAGGTACATGTGGCCGCCTGGCACCTCGACGTGTTCGAAGTCCCGGCCGGCGACCTTGCTCCAGGACTCGGCGTCGTCGTAGCCGACGAGGTCGTCGTCCTCGCCGCGCACCACGGTCAGCGGCGCGTCGAGCGGCAGGTCGGTGGTGGGCACATAGCTCTCGTGCATCTCCACGTCGGCGCGGAGCGCGGGCAGGATCATCTCCCGCATCTCCGGGTCGTCCAGGGCGGGGTGGTGGTAGCCGGCGAACTCGCCGACACGGGCCAGGAAGTCGTCGTCGGACAGGCCGGTGGCCCGCGCCGCGCGGCCCCGGGCGGGCTCGGGGGAGCCGCTGACGAACAGGCGGACCAGCTCCACACCGTCCTCGGCGGCCAGCCGGTGCGCCAGCTCGTACGCGAGCACGGCGCCGAGGCTGTGCCCGAACAGCGCCACCCGGCCGCGGGCCCGCTCCCGGACCTGGCCGAGCAGCCCCTCGACGGCCTCCGGGACGCTGCGGTACGGGTCCTCGTCGATCAGCCGCTCCCGGCCCGGCAGTTGCAGCGGTACGACCTCCAGGGCGTCGCCCGCGAGGGCGCTCCAGGGGCCGTAGACGGAGGCGCCGGCACCCGCGTAGGGCAGGCACAGGAGCTGGACGGTGTCAGGCATGGTCATAGTGGTTCTCCTCGTGGGGTCGGGACGGGCCGGTGGGCCCGGGGGTCTCGTCGGGCGCGGCGCCGGGGCCGGGCACGAACAGGCCGGTGAGCCGGGCCGCCTCGACCGCCGTGCGCAGCGGTTTCTCCGCCCGCTCGGGGCCGGGCATGCCGGGGCCGACCGGCATGACGTTCAGGGTGGTGGCGCCGGCCCGCGCGAACTGCGCCATCCGCTCGGCGATCCGCTCGCGCGGCCCCAACAGCGAGGTCGCGTCGAGGAACTCCAGCGGTACGGCGGCCATCGCGCCGGGGTAGTCGCCGGCCAGGAAGCGCTCCTGGACGACGCGGGCCTGCGGGCCGAAGCCCATGCGTTCGGCGAGCAGGGTGTAGTGGTTGTCGTCGTGCCCGCCCATGCCTCCCAGGTAGAGCGCCGCGTACCCGCGCACCCGGCGGGCGCAGGTCCGCCAGTCGGGCCCGGTGACCAGCGGGACGGTGGGGGCGATGTCGAAGCCGTCGAGGCTCCGCCCGGCCCTGGCGAGCCCGGTGCGCAGCGCCTCCAGCTGGCCGCCGGAGTGCTCGGGCGAGAAGAACACCGGCAGCCAGCCGTCGGCGATCTCCCCGGCCAGCTCCAGGTTGCGGGGGCCGAGCGCGGCCAGATACACGGGCAGGTGGTCGCGGGGCGGGCGGATGCTCAGGGTCAGGGCCTTGCCGGGGCCGTCGGGCAGCGGCAGCGTGAAGTGGCGGCCCCGGTACGCGAGCGGTGTGCGGCTCAGCGCCTGGCGCACCAGGCGGATGTACTCGCGGGTGCGGCCCAGCGGCGCGGTGAACCGTACACCGTGCCAGCCCTCGGAGACCTGGGGCCCGGACACCCCGAGCCCGAGCCCGAGCCCGAGCCGGAACCGGCCGCCGGACAGAGCGTCGAGGGTCGCCGCGGTCATCGCCGTGGTGGCCGGGGCGCGGGCCGGTATCTGGAGCACGGCGCTGCCCACGTCGATACGGGAGGTGTGGGCGGCGATCCAGGTCAGCAAGGTCACGGCGTCGGAGCCGAAGGCTTCCGAGATCCAGACGGCGGAGTAGCCGAGCCGTTCGGCGAGGGAGGCCAGGGCGAGGCCCGTGGCGTCGTTGGTACCGGCCCAGCAGCCGAGGTTGACGCCCAGGCGCAGGGTGGGAGCGGTCATGGGAAAACTCCTGTGGCGCGTGGTCAGTGGCTGGTACGGGTGCGGTAGCGCCAGGTCGAGAGGGTGGTGAACACGGCGAGCAGGACCAGTGAGCAGATCACGGTGTAGAGCGTGGGATGGTGCGCGGGCCAGGCGTGCTGGAGGTGGAAGCCGGGCGGGGGAGCGTTGCCGAACAGTTCGCGCAGCGCGTTGGCGAGCGAGGTGATCGGGTTCCAGGCGGCGAGGAGGGGCAGCGGTCCGGGCAGGGTGGCGCCGGAGACGAACCCGGACGAGATGAACGTCGCCGGGAAGAGCCAGATCAGCCCGAGGCTGCCGGCCACCTGCGGGTTGGGCGTGACCAGCGCGACGAACACCCCGATCCATGACATCGCGAAGGCGAACAGCAGGACCAGCAGACACCCCGCCGCTATGTCCAGCGGTCCGCTGTGCGGGCGCCAGCCCATCAGCAGCCCGCACGCGGTGGTCACCGCGACGCTGGTCACACAGGTGGTCAGGTCGGAGGTGGTGCGCGCGAGCAGCAGCGCCACCCGGGAGATCGGCAGGGCGCGGAACCGGTCCACCATGCCGTGCTCCAGGTCCCGGGAGAGCCCCACGGTGGTGAAGGTGGTGGTGAAGGCCACCGTCTGCGCGATCAGCCCGGCCACCATGTACTCGCGGTACGCCCCGCCGCCCAGGCTGTTGCCGAAGACGTAGCCGATGAGCAGCGCGTAGAGCACCGGTTCGACCAGACAGGAGATCAACAGGCCGGGGGTACGGCGCAGATGGAGGAGGTTGCGCAGGGCGAGCCGGCCGCTCTCGGAGACGACCCGCGCGGCCGGGTTGCGCCGATCGGCCGACGGTGGCGCGACGACGGGTCGTACCGGGGTGCAGGTCATGCCGCCTCCCGCCGGGCGCGGCTGGTCAGGCCGAGGAACACGTCGTCGAGGGTGGCGCGGTGCAGCCCGATCTCCAGCACCTCGACGCCCTCGTCGGCCAGCGCGGCCAGGGCGCGGGCGAGGGCGGCGCGGCCGTCGGTGACGGCGGCCTCCACCCGGCGGGCCCGGCGGTCGACGGCCGGGACCAGACCGGTGGCGCGGGCGGCGGCGCGGGTGGCCGGGTCGATCTCGTGGTCCTCGGCGACGTACAGCACGAGCCGCTGTCCGGCGGTCGCCTTGAGGGAGTCGCTGGTGCCCTCGGCGACCACTTTGCCCCGGTCGATCACGGTGATCCGGTCGGCGAGCCGGTCCGCCTCCTCCAGGTACTGGGTGGTGAGCAGGATCGTGGTGCCGCCGGCCACCAGCTCGCCGACCGCCTCCCAGGTGTCGAGGCGGCTCTCCGGGTCCAGCCCGGTGGTGGGCTCGTCCAGCAGGACCAGTGGTGGCGCCCCGACCAGGGCGGCGGCCAGGTCCAGCCGGCGGCGCATACCGCCCGAGTAGGTGGCGGCGGTGCGGCCGGCCGCACCGGTGAGCCGGAAGCGCTCCAGCAGCTCGTCCGCGACCCGGCGCGCGCCCCGGCGGCCGAAGCCCCGTAGCCCGGCGATCAGCCGAAGATTCTCGAAACCGGTCAGCATGTCGTCCACGGTTGAATACTGACCTGCCATGCCGATGGTCGAGCGCACCTTTTCCGGTTCGTCGACCACATGCCGTCCGTTCACGAAAGCGTTTCCCGAGTCCGGCTTGATGAGAGTGGTCAGTACTTTCACCAGAGTTGTTTTTCCCGCTCCGTTCGGACCGAGGAGGGCCATGACCTCTCCTGGTCTGACTTCTAGGTCAATACCCTGCAATGCCTGGCTTTTCTTGAATGTCTTATATATGCCCTGGACGAGCACTGCTGACCTGGTGGAGGTATGCACAAGATCGTTTCTACGCCGCTTCGGTGTCCCCGTCGACCATGTGACTTTCAAGTTTTCTTTGGGATCTCGTGGCCGGGTTTTGCTCCCGCTTGATCGTTTGTACAGCTTCCGATCGACCTTGATCATGTACGTTCTCAACGTGCGAGAATTTCTGACGACATTGCGTGAGAGGGCCGCGAAAAATCCTGACCGGCCCGCCGTTACATTCGTCTCGGATTTCACTGAAAATGTCTCCGAGATACGTAGTAGAGGAGAACTCGACCTCTGCGCACGCCGTATCGCCTCCTGGTTGCAGGAACGTTTCTGTGCAGGCGACCGCGCTCTTCTCCTCTATTCACCCGGCCTCGAATTCGCCACGGCCTTCACCGCCTGCGTCTACGCCGGCGCGGTGGCCGTCCCCGCTCCGCTGCCCGGTCGCTACCGGCACGAGCGCAGGCGGCTGGCCACGATCGTCCGGGACGCGGGGGTCCGGGCGGTCCTCACCCAGCGCTCCGACCTCCCCGAGGTCGAGAAGTGGCTCGCGGAGGAGGGCATCACCGATGTCCTCTGCCACGCCACCGACTCGGGAGAGGGTGACCCCGCGGCCTGGACCGAACCCGCCGTCACCCCCGACACCCTGGCCCTGCTCCAGTACACCTCCGGCTCCACCGGCTCCCCCAAGGGCGTCATGGTCAGCCACGGCAACCTGGTCGTCAACGTCGAGCGGATCGTCACCTCGCTCGGCCTCCACGAACCGCGCTGCGGCGGCTGGATACCCCTCTACCACGACATGGGCCTGATCGGCCTGATGCTGCCCGGCCTGATCAACGGTGACGGCTACGTCCAGATGGACCCCATGTCCTTCCTGCGCCGTCCCTACCACTGGCTGCGCATGCTCGACACCTACCAGGTCGACTTCACGGCCGCCCCCGACTTCAGCTACGAGATGTGCGTGGCCCGGGTCACCGACGAACAGCTCGCCACCCTCGACCTCTCCCGTCTCACCGCCGTCGACGGCGCCGAACCCGTGCGCGCGGCCACCGTCACCGCCTTCGGCGAGCGGTTCGCCCCCGCCGGTTTCCGCCCCGGGGCACTGGTGCCGATGTACGGCCTGGCCGAGGGCACCCTCATGGCCAGCGGCAGCGGCGGCCGCCCGCCGCTGCGCACCCCGTTCGACACGGCCGCGCTGGAGGCCGGCGAGCTGCGCCCCGCGGGCGAGGGGCCGGCCAGGACGCTCACCGGCTGCGGCGCGGCCACCGGCTCCGACGTACTGATCGTCGACCCCGGCACCGGCTCGGCGCTGCCCGACGGGCGGATCGGGGAGATCTGGCTCAGCGGCCCCTGCGTCGCCCAGGGCTACTGGGGCAACCCGGAGGCCACCGCCGCCACCTTCGGCGCCCGTACGGCCGAGGGCGGCGGACCCCATCTGCGCACCGGCGACCTCGGCGGCTTCCTCGACGGCGACCTCTATGTCACCGGCCGCCGCAAGGACGTCCTCGTCCTGCACGGCCGCAACATCTACCCGCACGACGTCGAGGCCGAACTCCGCGAGCAGCACGAGGAGCTGGCGGGCCTGCACGGGGCCGTGTTCATGGTCGGCGACGGCGACGGAATCGACATCGGGCCCGCCGTCGTCCTCATCCACGAGATCCGCGCCCACTGGGGCGCCGAGCGACTGCGCGAGATCGCCGTCGCCATGAAACAGACCGTGGCCCGCGAGTTCGGCGTCCCCGTCGCCGCCGTCGCCCTGGTCAGGCCCGGTGCCGTACGCCGTACCACCAGCGGCAAGGTCCAGCGCTCCGCGATGCGCGCCCTGCACCTCGACGGCACCCTCGACCCCCTGCACCTCAACGAGGACCCGCTGCTCACCGCCGCGCTCACCGGACACCGGGAGGTGGCCACCCCGTGATCACCGCGGCCGACCTGGAGTCCCTGCTCACCGCCCACGAGCACCACGGGCACGGAGCTTTCGCGCCCACCGCGCCCACCGCGCTCGCCGCCCTCGACGAACGCGAGGAATTCCAGGCCGCCGCCGTCCACGCCCTCGACGAGGCCGGTCTGCCCGCCCACTACCTGGTCGCCCGGTACGTACGGCTGCTGACCCGCGCCGTCTGCGTCCAGGTCTGGCGCGCCGCCCCCGGTGACTTCCCCGCCGATCCGGTCTGGCTCCGCGCCGCCCTGCACCGCTCGGCCCCGGCCCCGGTCGCCCGGCGCCGCTGCCGGGACCGGTGGAGGCCACGCTCTTCGCGGAACTGCTGGAACGCCACCGCACCGGCCGCTCCCTCGGACTGACGGGCCGTCCGCTCGCCTGGTGACCGTCCGTACCGGCCTCCCCACCACCTCCCCCTTTTCGTAAGGAAATACCGCCATGACCACTGGCTCCCACGACGCGCGCAGCTGGCTCACCGAACGGGTGGCGACCTATCTGCGCCGCTCCCCGCAGGACATCGACACCACGATGCCGCTCGCCGACTACGGTCTGGACTCGCTGACCGCGCTGGCCATCACCGCCGACATCGAGGACGAGTTCGAGGTCGCCGTCGACTCCGCGCTGGCCTGGGACCATCCCACCGTCGACGCGCTGGCCGGGGCCCTGGACAAGCTGCTCGGCGCGCGGGCGGAGGCATGAGCGTGAACCTGTCGCAGAGCTCCACGGGCCTGCCGCTGACGGCGGCCCAGCACGGCATATGGGTCGCCCAGCGCCTCGGCGCCGACGCCGCGCTCTACAACTGCGGAATCCGCTTCGACGTCCCCGGCCCCGTCGACCGCGCCCTGCTCGCCGAGGCGGTCCGGCGTACCGTCGACGAGACCGACGCCCTGCGCGTCCGCCTCCACGACAGCGGCGACACCGCCGTCCAGTACCTCGACCCGTCGGTCCGGGGCGAACTGGAGTACGTCGACCTGACCGGCGAGGCCGACCCGGCCGCCGCCGCGCGCACCCGCGTCGACGCCGACCAGGCCCGGCCGCTGTCCCCGAGCGGCGGCCCCCTGTTCGGACACACCCTGCTGCGCCTCGGCCCCGACCGGCACTGGCTGCACTTCCGCTACCACCACATCCTCCTCGACGGCTACGGCCAGGTCCTGTACTGCCGCCGCCTGCTGGAGACGTACACCGCGCTCGCCGCGGGGCGGGAACCCGCCGTCCGCTCCTTCGGCACCCTGGCCGAGGTCCTCGCCGAAGAGGGCGCCTATCTCGGCTCCGCCCGCCACGAGCGCGACGCCGCCTACTGGCGCGACGCCTTCGCCGACCTGCCCGACTCCACCGAACTGGGCACCGGCGCCACCGGACTCGCCCCCAGCCTGCCCAGCGCCACCGCCCGGCTGCCCCGGGAGACCGCCGCCCGCCTCGCCGCGATGGCCGGCTCCCGCTGGTCCCTCCCGGTCATCGCCGCGATGGCCGCCCACACCCACCGCGTCACCGGCGCCCGCGACGTCCTGGTCCGCGTCTTCATGGCGGCCCGGCTCAGCCCGCACGCCCTCGCCACCCCGGCGATGCTCGTCAACGACGTACCCCTGCGCCTGTCCGTCGACGGCGCCACCACCTTCACCGCCCTCCTCGACCAGGTCACCGCCCGCCTCACCGAGGCGAGCCGGCACCAGCGCCACCCCCAGGACGCGCTGCGCCGCGACCTGTCCGCCGCCGCGCACCCCGGCACCCTCGGCGGCCCGTCCGTCAATGTGCTGTCCTTCGCCGCCACCCGGCTGCGCTTCGGCCCCGTCCTCGCCGAGGCCCACCAGCTCGCCTCCGGCGCCATCCAGGACCTCGCCCTGCACGCCTACGGAGACCCCGGCGCGAGCGACGGCATCGAGATCGCCGTCAACAGCCACCCCGGCCGCTTCACCCCGGCCACGGCCGCCGTCCACCGCGACCGCTATCTGCGCCTGCTCACCGAGGCCACCGCCCGCCCCGACCTGCCCCTGGGCACCCTCGACCTGCTCGACGGGGCCGAGCGGGAGCGGTTCCAGCGCCGTAACGAGGCCACCGCCCGCCCCGCGGACCCCCGTACCCTGCTGGAGCTGTTCGCGGCACAGGACCCCGACGCGGAGGCGGTGTCCTGCGCCGGCGAACGACTCACCTACGGCGAACTGAACGCCCGCGCCAACCGCCTGGCCCACGGTCTGCTGCGGGCCGGCGTCGGCCCCGAGTCCCGGGTCGCGGTCCGGCTGCCCCGCTCCACCGACCTGATCGCCGCCCTCTGGGCCGTCCTCAAGACCGGCGCCGCCTATGTGCCCGTCGAGACCACCTACCCCGCCGAGCGCATCGCGTACGTCCTCGCCGACTCCCACGCCTCCTACGTCATCGACGAGGACACCGTGCGCACCCTCGGCGCGGGCGCGCCCGACACCGACCCCGGCGTCCGGGTGCGCGGCGACAACGCCGCCTACGTCATCTACACCTCCGGCACCACCGGCCGCCCCAAGGGCGCCGTCGTCACCCACGCCGGCATCGCGAACATGCTGGCCTGGATGCAGGACGAGTACCGCCTCACCCCCGCCGACCGCGTCGTCCACAAGACCCCGATCGGATTCGACGTCTCGGTGTGGGAGGTGTTCTGGACCCTCACCCGGGGCGCCACCCTCGTCGTCGCCCGCCCCGACGGCCACCGCGACCCCGGCTACCTCGCCCGGCTCGTCGTCCAGGAGCGGGTCACCGTCATCCACTTCGTGCCCGCGATGCTCGGCCCCTTCCTCGACGAGTACCGGCCCACCCCCTCCCTGCGCATGGTCAGCTGCGGCGGCGAGGCCCTGCCCCCGGCGCTCGCCGACCGCTTCCACCGCGAGTGCGCCGCCCGGCTGCACAACTCGTACGGCCCCACCGAGTTCTCGGTGACCGCCACCTCCCATGCCTGCGCGCCCGGCACCGCCCTCACCATCGGCACCCCCACCCACAACTCCCGCGCCTATGTCCTGGACCCGGCTCTGCGCCCCGTCCCGGACGGCGTCACCGGCGAGCTGTACCTCGCCGGTCTCCAGCTCGCCCGGGGCTACCTCGACCGGCCCGCGCCCACCGCGGAACGGTTCGTCGCCGACCCCCACGGCCCGGTCGGCACCCGGATGTACCGCACCGGCGACCTGGTGCGCCGACGCCCCGACGGCGACCTGGAGTTCGTGGGCCGCGCCGACGACCAGGTCAAGATCAACGGCCAGCGCGTCGAGCCCGCCGAGGTCGAGGCCGCCCTCGCCGCCGTCCCCGGCGTCGACCAGGCCGTGGTCCTCGTCCACGACACCGCCGCCGACGCCCGGCAGCTCGTCGGCTACGTCACCGGCACTCCGCGGACCGACCCGCGCGCCCGGCTCGCCGCACACCTGCCCGCGCACCTGGTGCCGGTCCAGGTCTTCACGTTGGAGGCCATCCCCCTCACCCCCAACGGCAAGGTCGACCGCCGCGCCCTGCCCACCCCCGCCTCCGAGCGCGCCGCAGCGGGCCGGGCCCCCGCCGCCGGAACCGAGACCGTTCTGCACTCCCTCGCCGTCGCCCTCCTCGGCGACCCCGGACTCGGCGCGGACGACAACCTGTTCGCCCACGGCGCCGACAGCATCCACGCCATCCAGCTGGTCAGCCGCGCCCGCCGGCACGGCCTGGCCCTCACCCCGCAGGACGTCTTCGACCATCCCACCGTCGCCCGCCTCGCCGTCCTCGCCGTCGCCACCGACAGCGCCGCGCCCGTGGCCGACGACCCGGTCGGCGACCTCCCCGCCACCCCGATGGCCCGGCGCCTCGCCGCCCGGGGCGGCCCCACCGCCGGATACGCCCAGTCCCTGCTGCTCACCACCGCCCCCGGGCTCGGCCGTGACCGGCTGAGCGCCGCCCTCCAGACCGTCCTCGACCGCCACGACGCCCTGCGCCTGCGCGGCGCCACCATCCGCCCGGCCGGCACCGTACGCGCCGAGGACTGCCTGACCTTCGCCCCGGACGAGGACATCGCCCGGCACAAGGAGACCGCGCGCGCCGCCCTGCGGCCCGAGGACGGGGCCGTGTTCCGCGCGGTCCGCTTCGAGGCGTCCCAGCGGCTGCTGCTGGTCCTGCACCACCTCGTCGTCGACGGCGTGTCCTGGCGCCTCCTCCTCGCCGACCTCGCCGAGGCGCTCACCGCCGACGCGCCCGTGCTCTCCCCGCGCGGGACCTCCCTGCGCGGCTGGGCCGCCCGCCTCACGGACCTCGCCGCCGCCCCGGCGACCCAGGCCGAACTCCCCTTCTGGAAGGGGCTGCTGGCCGCCCCCGAGCCACCGCTCGGCGCCCGCCCCCTCGACCCGGCGCGCGACACCCACGCCACCGCCCGCACGCTCACCGTCACCCTGCCGGCCGCTCTCACCACCACCCTGCTGACCACCCTGCCGGCCGCCCACCGCGCCACCCCCGACGACATCCTGCTGGCCGCGCTGTCGGCCGCCGTCCAGCGCCACCGGGGCGCCGGGGACGTCCTGGTCGACCTCGAAGGCCACGGCCGCGACCACCTGCCCGACGGCGTCGACATCGCCACCACCGTCGGCTGGTTCACCCGGATCCACCCCGTCCGCCTCGCCGCGGGCACGGCGACCGGGCCCGCGCTGATCCGGCGTACCAAGGAGGAGCTGCGGGCCGTCCCGCACGGCGGCCGCGGCCACGACCTCCTCGGCCTGTCCGGCGCCGAGGACCTCTCCGCCGCCGGACAGCCCCGGCCCCAGATCGCCTTCAACTACCTGGGCCGCCTCGACGAACACGCCCTCGCGGGCTGGCGGCTCGCCGACGGCGCCGGAGCCGTGGAACTCCTCACGGACCCCGCCCTCGCCCTCACGCACATCCTCCAGATCGACGCCCACGTCCGCGACGGCGAGCTGACCGCCGTGTTCACCTACCCCGAGGGCGTGCTCGCCCCCGCCGCCGTCCGCGCCCTCGCCGACGCCTGGACCGGCGCCCTCGCCGAACTCGCCCCCCACACCCGGGGCTCCCTCACCGTCTCCGACGTCCCCCTCGTCCGCATCACCCAGGACGAGCTGGACCGCTTCCGGGGCGCCGCCGACGTACTGCCGCTCTCCCCGCTCCAGGAGGGGCTGCTCTTCCTCGCCCTGTACGAGCCGGAGGATCCGTATGTCGGCCAGCTCGTCCTGGAGATCGACGGCGGCTTCGACCGCGCCCGGATGCGCGCCGCCGCGAACGCGCTGACGGCCCGCCACCCCCAGCTGCGGGCCGCGTTCCGCTCCCGCTCGGCGGGCGCCCCCGTCCAGGTCGTCCCCGCCGAGGTCGACATCCCCTGGGAGGAGCGCCCCGACGAGGAGCTGGAGACCTTCCTCGCCCGCGACCGGGCCCGCGGCTTCAGCGTCGTACGGCCGCCCCTGCTGCGCTTCACCGCGCTCGGCGACCGGCTCGTCGTCACCCACCACCACCTGCTGCTGGACGGCTGGTCGCTGCCGCTGCTGGTGCGCGAGCTGTTCGCCCTCTACGGCGGCGAGGCGCTGCCCCCGGCCTCCCCCTACCGCGACTACCTGGCCTGGCTCGCCGACCAGGACCACACGGCCACCGCCGAGGTGTGGCGGGAGCGGCTCGCCGGGCTCGCCGCGCCGACCCTGTTGGCCCCGGCCGGCGCCGAAGCCCTCGGCCACGGCGTCCACGAGGCCGTCCTGAGCGAGAGTGCCACCCGCGAGCTGACCGCGTTCGCCCGCGCCCACCGGCTCACCCTCAACACCGTCGTCCAGGGCGTGTGGGCGGTGCTCCTCGGCGCCCTCACCGGACGGGACGACATCGTCTTCGGCGCCACCTCGGCGGGCCGCCCCCCTGAGCTGACCGGCGCCGAGTCGATGATCGGCCTGTTCGTCAATACTCTTCCGGTACGGGTACGGCTCACCCCCGGCGAACCGCTGACCGCCCTGCTGGCCCGCCTCCAGGACGAGCAGCGCGCCCTCCTGCCCCACCAGCACGCCTCGCTCGCCGGGATCACCCGGGCGGGCGGCCACGAGACGCTGTTCGACACCGTCATCGCCTTCGAGAACTACCCCATGGAGACCGGTATCCAGGCCGGCGGGCTGCGGCTGGCAAGCGCCGGACTGGTGGAGCACACCCACTACCCGCTCACCCTCTCCGTCTTCCCCGAACCACGGCTGCGGCTGCGGTTCGCCCACCTCGCCGGGGTCCTGGACACCCCCGCCGTCACCCGCCTCGCCGCCCTGCTCACCGAGGCACTCCAAGCGGTCGGACCCAACACCCCGGCCGCCGGCCCGGCCCGGGTCACCGAGGCCGACCGGCTGCTCATCACCGGCACTCGCGGCGCCCCGGCGGACCACACGGCACCCGCGCGGGACACCCCCGCCGACGCGGCGCCCCGCTCCGCCGAGGAGGCCACGCTGTGCGCGATCGTCGCCGATGTCCTCGGTGTCGAACACGTCGGCGTCGACGACGAGTTCTTCGCCCTCGGCGGCACCTCCATCCTGATGATCCGCCTCGTCCACCGGGTCCGCGACGAGTTCGGCGTCGACCTGTCCCTGCGCGACCTGTTCGCCGCGCCCACCGTCGCGGGCGTCGCCGCCCGCCTCGCCGGGCTCGCCCCGCAGGCCCGCGGCATCACCGCGGGCGAGCGCCCCGCCCGGGTGCCCCTGTCGTTCGCCCAGGAACGCATGTGGTTCCTGCAACGCCTCCAGCGCGGCACCGGCACGTACAACATCCCGCTGCGGATCGGCCTCAAGGGCGCCCTGGACGCCGACGCCCTCGGACACGCCCTCGCCGACCTGGTCGCCCGCCACGAGGCGCTGCGCACCGTCTACCCCGAGGACGCCGAGGGCCCCCACCAGGTCGTCCTGGCCCCCGACACGCCCTTCACCATGGAGCGCGCCCGGGACAGCGCCCCCGACCTCGCCGCCAGCGCCGCCCAGCCCTTCGACCTCACCCGGGACGTGCCGCTGCGCGCCTCCCTCTACGAGACGGGGGAGCGGGAGTACATCCTGCTGCTGGTCGTCCACCACATCGCCGCCGACGGCGCCTCCCTGCGCCCCCTCGCCGAGGACATCACCACCGGCTATATGGCCCGCAGCGCGGGACACGCCCCCGAGTTCCCCGAACTCGCCGTGCACTACCCGGACTTCGCGCTCTGGCAGCGCGACACCCTGGCCGCCGAGCTGCCCCGGCAGATCGACTACTGGAAGCAGACCCTGGACGGGCTGCCGCCCGAGGTCACCTTCCCCGGCGACCGGCCCCGCCCGGCCGTCGCCAGCCACCGCGGCGGACACGTCGAGTTCCCCGTCCCGCCCGAGCTGTACCAGCGGATGCTGACCCTGGCCGGGAAGACCCGTACCACCCCGTTCATGATCCTCCAGGCCGCGGTCTCGCTGCTGCTGACCCGGCTCGGCGCGGGCGAGGACATCCCGCTCGGCGGCGTCATCGCCGACCGCCCCGACTCCGTCCTCGACGACGTGGTCGGCGTGTTCATCAACACCCTCGTCTACCGCTTCGACACCTCCGGCGACCCCTGCTTCGAGGACCTCCTCGTCCGCGTCCGGGAGACCGGCCTGGCCGCCTACGCCCACCAGGGCGTCCCCTTCGAACGGCTGGTGGAGGAGCTGAACCCGGAGCGCTCCCGCTCCCGGCACGCCTTCTTCCAGGTCATGCTGGCCTGGCTGGACCTCACCGAGGCCCGCTTCGACCTGCCCGGCCTGCACGCCGACCCCGGCCCGGTCACCAGCGGCACCGCCAAGTTCGACGTCCACTTCGACTGCCACGTCCACGAGGACGGCGGACTGCTGTGCCGCCTGGAGTACGCGAGCGACCTCTACGACCGGCGCACCGCCGAGAGCTTCGCCACCCGCTTCGTCCGCGTCCTCGACGCCGTCACCACCGACCCCCGGCTGCGGCTGTCCGAGGTCGACGTCCTCGGTGCCGCCGACCGTGACCGCGTCCTGCGCGGCTGGAACGCCACCGACACCGGCTTCGCCGACGGGCGCACCCTCGCCGGACTCCTCGACGCCCAGGACCCCGACGCGCAGGCCGTGTGCTTCGAGGACGAGCGCGTCACCTACGGCGAGTTCACCACCCGTGTCAACCGCCTCGCGCACGCCCTGCGCCGCCGGGGCGTGGGCCCCGAGTCCCGGGTCGCCGTCATGCTGCCGCGCTCCGTCGACCTGATCGTCGCCCTGTGGGCGGTCCTCAAGGCCGGCGCCGCCTATGTGCCCATCGACACCGGCTACCCCGCCGACCGCATCGCCTACATCCTCGCCGACTCCGGCGCCACCCTCCTCGTCTCCGACCGGGACACCGACGGCTTCGAACGGCTCGCCCCCGACGCCGGCGCGGACGAACCCGGCACCGACCCGGGCGTATCCGTCCACGGCGGCAACGCCGCCTACGTCATCTACACCTCCGGTTCCACCGGCCGCCCCAAGGGCACCGTCAACACCCACGAGGGCATGGCCAACCGGCTGCGCTGGATGCAGCACGACCACCACCTCACCCCGGCCGACCGGGTCCTCCAGTCCACCCCGGTCAGCTTCGACGTCTCGGTGTGGGAGGTGTTCTGGACCCTGGCGTACGGCGGCACCCTCGTCGTCGCCCGCCCCGACGGGCACCGCGACCCGCGCTACCTGGAGCGGCTGATGCGCGAGGAGTCCGTCTCCGTCGTCCACCTCAGCTCCTCCATGCTCGGCGCCTACCTCGCCGAGACCCGGCTGCCCGCTTCGGTGCGCATGGTCGTCTCCGGTGACGAGGCGCTCCCCGCCGAGCTGGTCCGCCGGTTCCACCAGGACACCGACCGCGCCGAACTGCTCAACATGTACGGCCCCACCGAGGCCGCCGTCGACGTCACCGCCTGGTCCGCGCCGCCCGGCACCGAGACCGTGCTGATCGGCCCGCCCGTCGCCAACACCCACACCTACGTCCTGGACGCCACCCTCGCCCCGGTCGCCCCCGGCGTGCCCGGCGAACTGTACGTCGAGGGCGTCCAGCTGGCCCGCGGCTACCTCGACCGGCCCGCCCTGACCGCCGAACGGTTCGTCGCCAGTCCCTACGGCCCGCCCGGCTCCCGCATGTACCGCACGGGCGACCTCGCCCGCTGGAACACGGACGGCGCACTGGAGTATCTGGGCCGCGCCGACAACCAGGTCAAACTGCGCGGCTTCCGGGTCGAGCTGGGCGAGATCGAGGACGCCCTCGCCGACCACCCCGACGTCGCCCAGGCCGCCGCCGCCGTCCACGGCCAGTGGCTCGTCGGCTACGTCGTCCCCGCCGACCCCCACGTCCCCGTCGACGCCGACGCCGTACGCGAACGGCTCGCCGGCCGGCTGCCCGAATACATGGTCCCGGCCCAACTGGTCCCGCTGGAGGCGCTGCCGCTCACCCCGAACGGCAAGCTCGACCGCCGGAACCTCCCGGTGCCCGACCTCGACCGCACCGCCGGACGCGCCCCGCGCACCCCGCAGGAGGAGATCCTGTGCGGGCTGTTCGCCGACGTCCTCGGCCTGCCCGAGGTCTCCGCCGACGACGACTTCTTCGCCCTCGGCGGCCACTCCCTGCTGGTCACCCGGCTCGCGAGCCGCATCAGGGCCGCCTTCGACACCGACCTCGAACTGTCGGTGCTGTTCGAGGCGACCACCGTGGCCCGCCTCGCCGCCCGGCTCTCCACCGGCGCCCGCCCCGGCCGTACCGGCGTCACCGCCCGGCCGGACACCGGACGGCTCCCGCTGTCGTACGCCCAGGAACGCCTCTGGTTCCTGCACCGCTTCGAAGGGCCCTCCCCGACCTACAACCTGCCCGTCGCGCTGACCCTGACCGGGGAGCTGGACACGGACGCGCTCGCCGGGGCCCTCGGGGACCTGGCCCGGCGGCACGGGACACTGCGGACCGTGTTCGCCGAGGACGGCGACGGGCCGTACCAGGTGATCCTGGACCCGGTGCCCGAGCTGACCGTGGAACGCGCCGAGGCCGGCACCCTCGACGCGCTGATCGCCGACCGGGTCGCCCGGCCGTTCGACCTCGCAACCGACCACCCGCTGCGCGCCACCCTCTTCACCCACGCCGACGGTGCGCACGTACTGCTGCTCGTCCTGCACCACATCGCCGGCGACGGCGCCTCCATGCTCCCGCTCGCCCATGACCTCACCGAGGCGTACGCCGCCCGCACCCGGGGCGAGCAGCCCGCCTGGGCGCCCCTGCCCGTGCAGTACGCCGACTACGCCGTCTGGCAGCGCCGCACCCTCGGCACCGCCGACGACCCCGACAGCCAGCTCGCCCGCCAGCTGGAACACTGGCGCACCGCACTCGCCGGTGTGCCCGAACAACTGGAGCTGCCCTTCGACCGGCCCCGCCCGGCGCTGCCCAGCCACCGCGGTGACACCGTCACCTTCACCATCGCTCCCGAGGTCCACACCGTCCTGCTGCGGCTCGCCCGCGACCAGCACGCCACCGCGTTCATGGCGGTCCACGCGGCCCTCGCCACCCTGCTGCACCGGCTCGGCGCCGGCGACGACATCGTCGTCGGCTCCCCGATAGCCAACCGCACCGACGACGCGCTCGCCCCGCTCATCGGGTTCTTCGCCAACAGCCTGGTCCTCCGCACCGACCTGGCCGGAGACCCCGGCTTCACCGAGGTGCTGCGCCGGGCGCGCACCGCCGACCTGGCCGCCTACGCCCACCAGGACGTGCCGTTCGAACGGGTCGTGGAGGCCGTCAACCCGGCCCGCTCCACCGCCCGCCACCCCCTCTTCCAGACCAGCCTCAACTGGAACGGGGCCGACCAGCAGACCGCCCTCGACCTCGCCGTCGACCTGCCGGGACTCACCGCCGCCGTAAGGCCGGTGGCCTCGCCCGCCGCCAAGTTCGACCTGTCCTTCTTCCTCACCGAGCGGCCCGAGGGAGGGGTGAACGGTGTCCTGGAGTTCGCCACCGACCTCTTCGACCACGCCTCCGCCCGCCGTATCGCCGACCGCTTCACCACACTGCTCGCCGCCGTCACCGCCGAACCGGAGCGCCCGGTAAGGGAGTTCGACATCGTCGGCGACGACGAGCGGCGGCTGCTCGCCCAGTGGAACGACACCGCCCACGAGGTGCCGCACACCACCCTCACCGATCTGATCGAGGCCCAGGTAGCCCGTACCCCCGACGCGGTCGCCGTCGTCCACGCGGACACCGCGCTCACCTATGCCCGGCTCGACGAGCGGGCCGACCGGCTGGCCCGCCACCTCGCCGCCCTCGGCGCCGGACCCGAACGGTACGTCGCCGTCATGCTGCCGGTCTCCGAGGAGATCCCGGTGACCCTGCTGGGCATCCTCAAGACCGGCGCCGGCTACCTCCCGCTGGACCCGGCCCACCCGGCCGACCGGCTCGCCTTCATGCTGGACGACATCGCCCCGGTCGCCGTCGTCACCACCGCCGACCAGGCAGGACTGGTGCGTACCCTCACCGACGCCCCGGTGGTCCTGCCCACCGACCCGGCCACCACCGCCCCGCCGCTCCTGGTCGAACGGCGCCCGGAACACGCCGCGTTCGTCATCTTCACCTCGGGCTCGACCGGCCGCCCCAAGGCCGTCGTCGTCGAACACCGCTCCCTGGTCGCCTATCTGGCCTGGGCCGCCCACGAGTACACGGCCGTGCGCGAACGCGTCCTGGTGCACTCCCCGGTCGCCTTCGACCTCACCGCCACCGGCCTGTTCGCCCCGCTCACCCGCGGCGGCACCGTCGAACTGGTCCGCTGGAGCCCGAGCGGCCCCGACCCGGAGGCGGCCGTCACCCGGCCCGCCTTCGTCAAGGCCACCCCCAGCCACCTCCACCTGCTCGGCGCGGTCCCCGAGGAGTACTCGCCCGAGCGGCAGCTCGTCCTCGGCGGCGAATCCCTCCTCGGCGACGTCCTCGACGCCTGGCGCGCCCGGCACCCCGGCGTGACCGTCCTCAACGAGTACGGCCCCACCGAGACCACCGTCGGCTGCACCCTGTTCCGCATCGCCCCCGGCGACCCGCTGCCCTCCGGCGTCATCACCATCGGCACCCCCGCCTGGAACACCCGGGTGTACGTCCTCGACGCCCTGCTGCGCCCCGCCCCGATCGGCACCGCGGGCGAGCTGTACGTCGCCGGGGACCTCGTCACCCGTGGCTACCACGGACGCCCCGGCCTCACCTCGGGACGCTTCGTCGCCGACCCCCACGGCCCGGCGGGCACCCGGATGTACCGCACCGGGGACCTGGCCCGCTGGACCGCCGCCGGACGGCTCGAATTCGTCAGCCGCGTCGACGACCAGGTCAAGATCCGGGGCTTCCGCATCGAACTCGGCGAGGTCGAGGCCGCCCTGACGGCGCGCCCCGGCATCGACGCCGCCGCCGTCGTCGTACGCGAGGACCGGCCCGGCGACAAACGGCTCGTCGCGTACGTCGTCCCCGCGCCCGGCACCCCCGCCGACCCCGCCGCCTGGCGCGCGGCGGCGGCGAGCGCACTGCCCGACTACATGGTCCCGGCCGCCTTCGTGGCCCTGGAGACACTGCCGCTGACCGGCAACGGCAAGATCGCCCGCGCCGCGCTGCCCGCTCCGGGCCGTACTGCCGCCGAAGCCGGCCGGCCGCCCGCCGAGGGCGCCGAACGGGCCGTCGCGGAGATCTTCGCCGAACTCCTCGCCACCCCCGAGGTCCCCGCGGACGGCGACTTCTTCCGGCTCGGCGGCCACTCGCTGCTCGCGGCCCGGCTCGTCAACCGGATCAGGACCGACTTCGGCGCCGAACTCTCCCTGCGGGACCTCTTCGACCACTCCACGGTCGCCGGGGTCGCCGCCCTCCTCGACCGGGGCGGGCCCGCCCGCGCCGCCCTCGTGGCCGGACCGCGCCCGGACCGGCTGCCGCTGTCGGCGGCCCAGCGCCGGATGTGGTTCCTCGACCGGCTCGACGGCCCCTCCGAGACGTACACCATCCCCGTCGTCCTCCGCCTCACCGGCCGTCTCGACCCGGACGCCCTGCGCGCCGCCCTCGGCGACCTCACCCGCCGCCACGAGGTGCTGCGCACCCTGATCGCCGAGGACGCCGACGGCCCCCACCAGGTCGTCACCGACACCGCGCCCTCCTTCGCGGTCGTCCCGTGCGCCCCCGGCGACCTCGCCGCCGCCGTGGCGGAGGAGGCCCGGGTGCCGTTCGCCCTGGACCGCGAACTCCCTCTGCGCACCACCCTGTTCACCAACGGGGAGGACGAGCACACCCTGCTCGTCCTGGTCCACCACATCGCGGGCGACGGCAGCTCCATGGGCCCCCTCGCCACCGACCTGTCCACCGCCTACGCCGCCCGCCTGACCGGCCGCGCCCCCGACTGGGAGCCGCTGCCCGTGCAGTACGCCGACTACGCCCTGTGGCAGCCGGAGCCCACCGCGGCCCTGCTCGGCCACTGGACCGGACGGCTCGCCGGCCTCCCCGAACAACTGGAGCTGCCCACCGACCGGCCCCGGCCGGCCGTCCTGTCCCACCGCGGGGGCACCGTCGTCTTCACCGTCCCGGCCGCACTGCGCACCCGCGTCGAAGCCCTCGCCCGGGGCCGGGGCGCCAGCGCCTTCATGGCGCTGCACGCCACCCTGGCCACCCTGCTGCACCGGCTCGGCGCCGGCGACGACATCGTCATCGGCACCCCCGTCGAGGGCCGCCCCGACAGCGCGCTGGAACACCTCGTCGGCCTGTTCGTCAACACGCTCGTCCTGCGCGCCGACACCTCGGGCGACCCCACGTTCGAGGTGTTCCTGGACCGGGTCCGCGCCGCCGACGTCCTCGCCTACGACCACGCCGACCTGCCGTTCGAGCAGCTCGTCGAGGCCCTCAACCCGGTACGCTCCCGCTCCCGGCACCCCCTGTTCCAGGTGATGCTGACGGTCAACCAGGAGGGCGCCCCGCCCACGCTGCCCGGACTGCGCACCACCGTCGAGGACATCCACGGCGACCGCGCCAAATTCGACCTGTCCCTCACCCTCACCGAACACCGGGGCGGCTGGAGCGGCACCGTCGAGTACGCCGCCGACCTCTTCGACCGCGCCACCGCCGAGAGCGTCGCCGGGCGCTTCCACCGGCTGCTGCACGAGGTCACCGCCGACCCGGCCCGCCCGCTGCACGCCCTGCCGCTGCTCACCGCCGCCGAACGGGACCGGATCGAGGCCCGGCGGACCGGTGCCGCCCGCCCGGTGCCGCCCACCACCCTGCCCGACCTCTTCGAGGCGCAGGCCGCCCGCACCCCCGACGCCCCGGCCGTCGCCGCGGACGGCACCACGCTCACCTACGACGCCCTCAACCGCGCCGCCAACCGGCTCGCCCGGCACCTGGCCGCACGGGGCGCAGGACCCGAGACCGTCGTCGCCGTCGTCCTGCCCCGCGGCGTCGACGTGGTCGTGGCGCTGCTCGCGGTCCTCAAGACCGGCGCCGCCTATCTGCCCGTCGACCCCGCCAACCCGCCCGCCCGCGTCGACGCCCTGGTCGCCGACGCCGGCGCCCGTACCGTCCTCACCCAGGAGGCCCTTACCGCCGTACCCGCCGCACTGCCCGACGACAACCCGCCGCGCGACCTCCACCCCCGCCAGGCGGCCTACCTCATCTACACCTCGGGATCGACCGGCCGCCCCAAGGGCGTCGTCGTGGAGCACGGCGCGCTGAGCGCCTACCTCCACGAGGCCGTACGCCTCTACCCGGCCGCCGCCCGTGACTCCCTGGTGCACACCTCGCTCGCCTTCGACATGCCGGTCACCACCCTGTTCACCCCGCTGATCACCGGCGGCCTGGTGCGGTTCGGGGAGCTCGACGAGGACACCCGCGCCCCCGCGCTCCTCAAGGTGACCCCGAGCCACCTGCGGCTCCTGGAGACCCTCCCGGACACCGCCTCCGACGCCACCGACCTGGTCATCGGCGGCGAGGCCCTCGACGGCACCGCGCTCCAGGCATGGCGCGACCGCCACCCCCGGGCCACCGTGCTCAACGAGTACGGCCCCACCGAGGCCACCGTCGGCTGTGTCGTCCACCGCATCGGGCCCGACGACGACGTGGTCACCGGGCCCGTCCCGATCGGCGTCCCGGTCGGGGGTGCCCGTGTCCATGTCCTCGACGACCACCTCCGGCCCGTCCCCGACGGCGTCTGGGGCGAGCTGTACCTCGCCGGACCCCAGCTCGCCCGGGGCTACGCCGGCCGGCCGGGACAGAGCGCGGAACGGTTCGTCGCCGACCCCTACGGCCCGCCCGGCAGCCGGATGTACCGGGTCGGCGACCGGGCCCGCTGGAACCGCGCCGGAATCCTGGAGTACGCGGGCCGTGTGGACGACCAGATCAAGATCCGTGGCTACCGTGTCGAACCCGGCGAGGTGGAGACGGCCCTGACCGTCCTCCCCCCGGTCGCCCGCGCGGCGGTGATCGCCCGCGAGGACCGGCCCGGCGACCAGCGGCTCGTGGCCTACGTGGTCCCGAGCGACCCGCACGCCCCGGACCGTCCCGCACCCGAGGAGCTCGCCGCCCACCTGCGCGAGCAGCTCACCGCCACCCTCCCCGCCCACCTGGTCCCCGCCGCGTTCGTCGAGATCGACGAGATACCGCTGAACGCCAACGGCAAGCTGGACCGCCGCGCCCTGCCGGCCCCGCCGGACCTGGTGCCCGGCGGCGGGCGGGCCCCGCGCACCGCGCGGGAGGCGGTCCTGTGCGAGCTGTTCGCGGAGACCCTCGGGGTGGCCTCGGTCTCGCCCGAGGACGACTTCTTCGTCCTCGGCGGCCACTCCCTGCTCGGCGCCCGGCTGATCGCCCGGATCCGCGCCGAACTCGGCGCGAAGGTCTCCGTACGCACCCTGTTCGAGGCATCCACCCCGGCCGGCTTCGCCCGCCACCTCGACGGGGACCCCGCCGAACGCGCCCACGAGGACCTCGACGAACTGGCCACACTGCTGCCACTGCGCAACACGACGGCCACCGGCGTCCCCCTGTTCTGCATCCACACGATCGGCGGCCTCGGCTGGCGCTATGCCGCCCTCGGCCCGCACCTCGACGAGGACACCCCGCTGTACGCCATCCAGGCGACCGGCCTCGACGGCACGGGCGAACTGCCCGCCACCATCGCCGAGATGGCGGCCCAGTACGTCGCATTCGTGCGCGCCGTCCGCCCCGTCGGCCCCTACCGGCTGCTCGGCTACTCGCTCAGCGGCCTGGTCGCCCACGAGATGGCCGTCCAACTGCGGGAGGCGGGCCAGGAGGTCGAGGCGCTCATCCTGCTCGACACCCGCCTGGAGCGCCCCGACACCGAACCCACCGAACAGGAGCTGCGCGACGACGTCACCTTCGCCAAGGAGGCGCCGGTCCTGCTCACCCCGCGCCTGCGCGCCAACCTGGTCCGCGTCGGCGTCAACAACCGCCGGATCGGGCTGCGCCACACCCCCCGTACCTACGACGGAGACATCCTGCTCTTCCGCGCCACCCGGCCCACCACCCCCGACGACCCCCTGCTCGACCCCGAAGCCTGGCGGTCCCACGTCACCGGGCACATCGAACGCCACGACCTCGACGCCGTCCACACCGACCTGGTCAACGGCGCCCACGCCGTGGCCGTCGGCCGCACGGTCGCCGCTCTGCTGCGTACGCGCGAGGCGGACCGCCGCCCCGCCCAGGAAAGGAACACCGAGACCTCATGACGAACCCCTTCGAGACCCCCGACGCCACCTACCGGGTCCTGACCAACGACGAGGGCCAGCACTCCCTGTGGCCGGACTTCGCCGAGGTCCCGGCCGGCTGGGGGACCGCCTTCGGCCCCGGCGACCGTGCCGCCTGCCTGGAGTACATCGAGCGCGAGTGGACCGACCTGCGCCCCAAGAGCCTTGTCGAGGCCATGGAAGCGTGACGGAACGAAAGGGAGAGACGCACGTGAGCAGCGTTGAAGTGATACCCCGCCCCGTCCCGGCGGACCACCCCGGCGACGCGGACGGCACCGTCCGCCCCGCCGCCGGGGAGCAGGCCGGCCTCGGCCGGGTCGCCACCGCACTCCTGGACCGGGCCGGCGACCGCGTCGACGACCCGGTCTGGGTCGGGCACGCCCGGCACGCCTGGGAGGACGTCCCCGCCGGACTCCGGCGCCGGATAAGGGAGTTCCGCAGGTACTCGGGGCCCGACGGCGCCCTCGTCCTGCGCGGACTGCCGATCGGCGCGGCGGAGCTGCCCGACACCCCCCGGGTGAAGGGCTCGGTGCAGTACGCGCCCGCCCTGCCCGCCGCCACCCTGCTGCTCTTCGCGGCGGGCCTCGGCGACCCGGCCGCGTTCGCCGCCGAGAAGTCCGGCGCCCTGGTCCAGGACGTGGTCCCGGTCCCCGGCCAGGAACAGGTCCAGGGCAACGTCGGCTCGGTCGAACTCACCTTCCACACCGAGAACGCCTTCCACCCCCACCGCCCCGACCACGTCATGCTGCTGTGCCTGCGCGCCGACCACGAGGGCGTGGCCGAACTGCGCACCAGCTGCGCCCGGCGCGTCCTGCCGAAGCTGACGCCCGCCACCCGCGCCGCCCTGGCCCGCCCCGAGTACGTCACCCAGGCCCCGCCCTCCTTCGGGCTCGACGGCTCCGGCACCGCCCACGCGGTCCTCACCGGCGACCCCGCCGACCCGGACTGGTGCTTCGACGAGGCCGCCACCCGGGCCGTCACCGACGAGGGGAGGAGCGCCCTCGCCGAACTCGCCGAGGTCGCCCACCGCACGTACTCCGGTGTCCTGCTGCGCCCCGGCGACCTGGCGATCGTCGACAACCGGGTGACCATGCACGGCCGTTCGGCGTTCACCCCGCGCTACGACGGCCGGGACCGCTGGCTCCAGCGCACGTTCGCCTTCACCGACCTGCGCCGCTCCCGGGACCACCGCCCCGACGACGGAACGGTCCTGGCCAAGTGAGACCCGCAGAACGCCGCGCCACGGCGCTGATGAAAGGTACGTGCTGAGATGACCGAGACCGTATCGGCACCGCTCACGGTGTTCGAACGCCACGAGTCGAACGTACGCAGCTACTGCCGCAGCTTCCCGGTGGTGTTCGAGCGGGCCGCCGGTCACCACCTGTGGGACACCGAGGGCCGGCGCTATGTGGATCTGCTGTGCGGGGCCGGCTCCCTCAACTACGGTCACAACCCGCCCGAGGTGGTCGCCCGGGTCACCGCCTACCTCATGGCGGGCGGCCCCGTGCAGTCCCTGGACCTGCACACCACGGCCAAGGCGGGCTTCCTGGACCGGTTCACCCGGCTGATCCTGGAGCCACGCGGCCTCGGCGACCATGTGGTCCAGTTCCCCGGCCCGGCCGGCACCCTCGCCGTCGAGGCCGCCCTGAAGCTGGCCCGCAAGGTCACCGGGCGGACCCAGGTGGTGGCCTTCACCGGCGGCTTCCACGGCGCCTCCCTCGGCTCCCTGGCCGCGACCAGCTCCCCGTTGCTGCGGGGCGCGGCCGGGGTGCCCCTGCGGGACGTCACGATCCTGCCGTACGACGACCCGGCGGCCCTGGAGCGCTCCCTGTCCCGGGACGGGCTGCCCGCCGCGATCGTCCTGGAGACCGTCCAGGGGGAGGGCGGCCTGCACACCGCGTCCCCCGCCTGGCTGACCAGGATCCGTGAACTCGCCGACGCCACCGGTGCGTTGGTGGTCGTCGACGACATCCAGGCGGGCTGCGGCCGTACCGGTACGTTCTTCAGCTTCGAGGACACCCCCGGGCTCCGGCCCGACCTGGTGTGCCTGTCGAAGTCGCTCAGCGGGATGGGGCTGCCGATGGCGGCGCTGCTGATCCGGCGGGACCTCGACCGGTGGGCGCCCGGTGAGCACAACGGCACCTTCCGGGGCCACAACCTCGCCTTCGTGGCGGGCGACGCGGCCCTGGACCACTGGAGCGATCCGCACTTCACCGACCAGGTGGGCGAGTTGGCGGCCGCGATCCGTACCAGCCTCACGGACATCGCCGCCGGCCTGCCCGAGGGGACGGCCGAGGTCGTCGGCAGGGGCGCCATGAGCGGGCTGCGGTTCGCCGCCGCCGAGCGCGCCGAGAGGGCCCAGGACCGGCTGTTCGCGTCCGGGGTGATCGCCGAGACATGCGGCCGGGGCAACGTACTGAAGTTCCTGCCGCCGCTGACGATGCCGCCGACCGACTGGAAGGAGATCGCCGACCTCATCGGGGAGGCGGCCGGCTGAGCCGCCGCACCCGGCCACCTCACGGCCGGCGCGAAGACGATCCGTCCCCCCCCATGAGCAGGGGCCCCTCCGGCGCGCGGGAACGCCGTCCGGAAGGGCCCCTACGGGCATGGGCGCCCCGGTGGTGGGGCGCGCCCCACCACCGGCCCCTCCAGATTGGGGATATCCGGGCACCCAAGACGCGGCTGTCGGCGCGCACCTGGGCTCGCCACCCTTGAGGCACTCGTCACCGCCGTCCGATCAGGCCCGTGGTCCACGGGCCCGGGGCAAGGGAGGAAGTCGTCATGAGCGAGTTCACGTGGGGCACGGGCAGGGTGAAACGTGCCGTCGTCACGGGTGTCGCCACCACCATGGTGGTGCTCGGCGGGTCGATCGCGCCCGGGGCGGCCCAGGCCGCGGTTCCGGTCTTCCCGGACAACATCAGTGTCTTCCCGGACCGGGACTTCGTCTCGGTCGACGGGTTCTCCGCGCACGCGGGGGAGCAGATCACCGTGGAGGTACGGCGCCCGGGGGCCGGTACGGTCGGCTCGGCCACCGGTACGGTCGCGTCGGCCGCCTCGATCGAGGCGGGCAACCCCGCCGTCGAGGTCAACCATCCCGGCGGGCTCTGCTGGGGCGCGGGCGGCGGCCCGCAGGTCACGCCGGACATCCGGGCCGGTGACGTCGTATCGGTCAGGTTCGGCGGCACGGCCGTCGCCGACACCACGACGCTCGACACCGGCGTCACCGGAGGCTCCCTGACCACGCCGACCAGGCTGGTGATCCAGGGCAGGCTGGGCCCCGAGGTGGACCCGGCGTTCGTGGAGCAGCGGATCATCGAGCCCGCGCTGCGGGACACCGAGGTGGGGCGGCGCGATGTACGCGCGCTGCCGGGACCGCTGGTGACGGCGCCGAAGGGCGGCTACCGCTCGGGCCTGAGCATCGCGGACGGCGTCTTCACGGCGACGTACGAGTTCACCACCGCCGAGACGGCGGAGATCGCGGCCGGGGGGCTGTACGAGGCGCTGGCCTGGCAGAGCGAGGACGGCGGCGGCAACCCCCAGGGCGTGACGATCTCGGAGTTCGGTGAGCCGGGCGGCCCCGGTATGGGCAACTGCCCGCCGGGCCCGGCCCAGCAGCGGCCGGCCCCGCCGACCGGGGTGGTGGTGCTCGACCAGGGTGACTCGGCCGCCGTCAGCTGGACGCCGCCGGAGCGGATTCCGGGCCTCGCGCCGGTCCTCGGCTACACCGTGCGCGCCGTGGACCAGCTCAGCCAGGGCGGTGTGCAGGGCGAGTTCGGCGTCCGCGTCAACGATCCGGCCGCGACCACGGCGACGCTGCCGGCCTCGGTCCGGGGCAAGCGGGTCGAGGTCCGGTCGTTCAGCGAGACCGGTGAGTCCTGGCCGCCGGCGCTCCAGGGCAACACCCCGTCGGGCGACACCACCCCGCCGGCGGTCAAGGCCGATCCCGCGGGCGGCTTCTACGCGGCGGACACCCGGGTGACGCTCACCGCCGACGAGCCGGACGCGCAGATCTACTACACGCTGGACGGCTCCGACCCGCTGGAGGCCGGTACGACGGGGCCCGCGGCGAAGCCGTACACCGAGCCGATCGACCTGGCGCACTCCGCCGGGAGGACGACCCTGCGGTTCGTGGCCTTCGACAAGGCGGGGAACGCGTCGTCGGCCAGGGTCGAGGAGTACACGTTCGGGGCGGCCCGCGCGCCGGGCGCCCCCCGGGAGGTGACCGCGCGGGCGGGCGACGGGAACGTGACGGTCCGCTGGACGGCCCCCGAGGACGCGGGGACGTCTCCGGTCACGGGGTACGGGATCGTCGCGACGCCCGCCGGGGGAGCGCCGGTACGGGCGACGGCCGCCGCGAGCGCGTCGTCGGCGGTGCTCGACGGGCTGACGAACGGCACGGCGTACTCGGTGGCGGTGACCGGGGTGAACGCCGTGGGCGGGGGGACGCCGTCCACGCCGGTCGACGTCACCCCCGAGGTGCCCGCGGTCGACGAACTCGCGGTCACACTCAGCCGGTGGCGCAGTGGGGATCTGCGGATCGAGGGCACCGGGTCGGTCGCCGGCGCCAGGCTGACCTTCCGGTCGGGTTCGCCGTCCGGTCCCGTCTTCGCCGAGGGCGTGACCGTACAGCGCCCGGCGGCGGGCGCGGCCGTGGGCACCTGGACCCTGCGGGTCCGCGACGGCGACGCGGCGAACACCAACCCCTCACCGGTCCACATCTCCTCCGACAAGGGCGGCGCACTCGGCCCCCTGCGGGTGGGCGGCTAGACCCCGGTGGCGAGACAGCCCGCGAGAACCTTCGAACCACTGTGGGAGTGAGCGCACAGATGTCCGACAACGCCCTGTCCCGACGTGATCTGGTGAAGTACGGCGTACTCGCCTCGGCGGCACTGACGGTGCCGCTGGAGCGGGTCGTCCGCGCCAAGAACGCTTCCGACCGGATCGCGGTCAGCAAGTTCCCGAAGCCGTTCACCGTGCCGTTCGCGGTGCCCCCGGTGGCGGTGCCGACCAAGCGGTCGAGCACCACCGACTACTACACCGTCAGGATGCGCAGCGCGGCGACCGAGATCCTGCCCGGTCTGCGCACCGAGACCTGGTCGTACGACGGGACCTTCGGCGGCCCCACGATCCAGGCCACCCGGGGCCGGCCGATCGTCGTACGACAGCTCAACGACCTGCCCGCGACCCACCCGCGCCTCGGCTACGAGGCGTGGACCTCGGTCCATCTGCACGGCCTGGCGTCGCTGCCGGAGTACGACGGCTACGCGAGCGATGTCATCCGGCCGGGCGAGTACAAGGACTACCACTACCCGAACGCCCAGGACGCCCGGACGCTGTGGTACCACGACCACGGCGTCCACCACACGGCCGAGAACGCCTACATGGGCCTGGGCGCGATGTACACGCTCCACGACGAGCTGGAGCGGTCGCTGCCGATCCCGCAGGGCCGGTACGACGTACCGCTGATCATCCGCGACGCCATGTTCGACCGCGACGGGCAGCTGCTGTACGACGACAGTGGCCACTCCGACCTGTTCGGCGACGTGATCCTGGTCAACGGCAGACCCTGGCCCGTGATGCGGGTGGAGCGGCGGAAGTACCGTTTCCGGATCCTCAACGCGGCGCTTTCTCGGGGCTTCTACTTCACGCTGAGCACCGGCGACCCGTTCGTCTTCATCGGCACGGACGCGGGCCTGATGCCGCAGCCCCGGTCCGCGACCGGCTACCGGCACGGCATCGCCGAGCGGTACGAGGTGATCATCGACTTCTCCCGGTACCGGATCGGCGAGCGGGTGGTGCTGAAGAACCGGGGCGTGAAGAACGTCGTCGACTACGACACGACCGGCGACGTGATGGCCTTCGACGTCGTGAGCGACCCGACCGACCTGTCCGGCAACGCGATCCCCGACCAGCTCAACCCGAACGCGCCCGCGATGGACCTCACCGAGGCGATGGCGCAGCGGACCCGGACCTTCGAGTTCACCCGCACCAAGGGGCAGTGGACGGTCAACGGCAAGACCTGGGCCGATGTCCTAGAGTCGAACTACGAGTACGTGTGGGCCGATCCGGGCCTCGGCGACGTGGAGATCTGGAAGTTCGTCAACAAGTCCGGCGGCTGGTGGCACCCGGTCCACACCCACCTCATCGACTTCAGGATCCTGGACCGCGACGGCCGGCCGCCGTCGCCGTGGGAGATCGGCGGCAAGGACACGGCGTACGTCGGCGAGAACGAGACCCTGCGGGTGGTGGCCAGGTTCGGTCCGCACCCCGGGCGGTACATGCTCCACTGCCACAACCTGGTGCACGAGGACCACGACATGATGGCCCAGTTCCGGGTGGGGCCGCCGAGCGACGAGCACCACCCGGTCTTCGCGGACCCGGCGAAGCCCCAGCCGGGGCCGGAACTCGGCGGCGACGATGACACCCTCTGAGGCGTACGACACCGGCACGGCCGCCACCAGCACCGGCACCGGCGTGGCCGTCGCTCCTGTCACTTCTGTAGCTCCCCCCGCCCCCGGAGCCCCGGCCGCGGCGGTGCTGTGCGCGGTCGCGGCCTGCGGGGACCTCGTCGCCTTCCAGCAACTGCTGGCGCGCGGCCCGGCGGTGGCGCTGCCCTTCCTGGTGGCGGCGGTGGCCCTGCTGGGGGTCGCGCGGTGGCTGTGGGCCTCACGGCGGACGGCCGTGACGCTGACGGCGATCGCCGTCCTCACCGCGCTGACCTGCCTGTACGTCGTGGCCGCCGGGGTCGCTCCGACCGCCGGGCAGGACGCCGAGGTGCTGCGGGCGGGGCTGGTCCGCACGGTGGTCCTGGTCGCCCAACTGGTGGCGCTGCCGCTGCTGTTGCGGACCCTCTCCGGGCCCGTCCGGTCCTGGGCGGTCAACGGGGTCCTCGGGATCGGAGTGGCCCTGTGGGCGCTCAGGCTGACCGGCCCGCTCGGCTGAGCCGGCGCGTGTGGCGCGTGGTACGGCGAACCGCCGTACCACGCGCCACCGTGCCGCCGGCAGCCGTCGTGGCGCTGGCCGCGGTCGGCCTCCTGGTGGCGCCGGTACGGGTGGCGTCGACCAGCATGGAGCCGACGCTGAGCCCGGGGGACCGGCTGCTCGTCCATACGTACGGGTACGGGCAGGGCGCGCCGGACCGTGACGACCTGGTGGTGTTCGACCGGGACGGCGCGCTGCTGCTCAAGCGGGTCGCGGCGGTGGCCGGTGAGACCGTGGGCATCGAGGACGGGGTGCTGACGGTCGACGGCCGGCCCGTGCGGGAACCGGCGGTGGACCGGCGGCTGGTCGACGGCATGTACTTCGGCCCGGTGACGGTCCCGGACGGCACGGTGTTCCTGCTGGGCGACAACCGGCGCGGCTCGGTCGACTCCCGGGAGTTCGGCCCGGTCCCGGTCGAGCGGCTGACCGGTCGGGTGCTCCTGCGCTGGTGGCCCCGGCCCGGCCCACCGTGACAGGCCGGGCGCGGGCCGCCCCGACGTCGGCTCAGGGCGCCGCGGCGGCCACGACGGCGGCGAGCACGGCGTCGATGCCCGTGTCCTTGTACAGGACCGCCGAGGCCCCGGCATCGAGGGCGGCCTGTTCCAGCCGGCCGCCGACCGCCGAGGTCAGCGCGACGACCCGGATGAGCGGCCGCAGGGCGAGCAGCCGTCCGGTCGCCTCGGCGCCGTCGAGGACGGGCATGACCAGATCCATCAGCACCACCTCAGGCCGCAGCCGGAGCGCCGCCTCGACGGCCTCGGCGCCGTCGCACGCCACGCCCACCACCTCGACGAGCGCGCTGTCGCCGAGGGCCGAGGCGAGGGTGTCGCGTACGAGCGGGTGGTCGTCGACGATCAGCAGACGAATCGGCATGGCCCCACCGTGCCCGTTCCCCGGCGCCACGGCCATCCCCAAACCGGAGGGGCGGCGGCCATGAAAAGTACACAGCTTTCTCACAAGTAGCGAGACTTTCCATCACAGCGTGGTTCCATGGCTACCGTACGTCGAACACCGTGTCGTCTGCAGAACGCTGTGGCGACCACGGAGTGGGGAGTCGGGAGTGGAGCAGGGCGGATCGACGGCGATGCGCGTGATGATCGTCGACGACCATCGGACCTTCGCCGAACTACTGGCTTTCGCGCTGGCGTCGCAGCCGGACTTCGACTGCGCCGGATACGCGAGCACCGGCGCGGCGGCGGTCGACCTGGCCGCCCGCGAACGCCCCGACATGGTGGTGATGGACATCGCGCTCGGCGGCGAGAGCGGACTGGACGTCACCCGGCGGATCCGCGAGGTCACCCCGGACACGACCGTGGTGATCGTGTCCGCGCACCGCGACCCCGACTGGGTGATCCGGGCCGCCCGCGCCGGGGCCAGCGCGTTCGTCCCCAAGTCCGGGTCGCTGGAGGAGATGCTGGCCGCGCTGCGGCAGGCCAGGCCCGGCCCGATGCTGGTGTCCGCGTCGACGTTCGGCGCCCCGAGCGGCCCACCGGAACCGGCCGGCCCCGGCACGGCCGGTCTCACCGCCCGCGAGTCCCAGGTGCTCACCCTGATGGGCCAGGGGCTGGGCCCGGCGGAGATAGCCGGGCTGCTGGGCATCAGCGTGAACACCTGCCGGGGCTATGTGAAGGCGATCCACCTCAAACTCGGGGTGCGGTCCCAGCTGGAAGCCGTGGTGAAGGCACAGCGCCTCGGCCTCATCGCGGCACACCACGGTGGCTGAACCGACGCCGGTGGCCGCCCCGTCGGCGGGGGGCGGCAGCAGAACGGTCCGGCGGGCGCTGACCGCGATGGTGCTGATCGCGCTGGGTGCCTTCGTGGTGATCGGGACCGTCACGGTGGGCGTTGCCCGGTCGATCGCCGAGCGGACCGCGCTCGCGGAGGCGGCACGGTCCGCGCGGATCATCGGAGACGTGATCTTCAAGCCGGTCATGCCCGCCGTGATCGAGGGCGACCGGGAGGCACGCGCCCGGCTGGACGTGGCCGTCGGCGCCCGGCAGCGCGAGGGCGGTGTCGTCCGCGTCAAGGTGTGGAACCGTCAGGGGGTCGTCCTCTACTCGAACGAGCCCCGGGCCACCGGCCTGTCCTTCCCGCTGAACGGCAGCGTCCGCAAGGCCATCGACGAGGGCGCCAGCTGGGCACGGCTGTCCGACCTGTCGGAACCGGAGCACATCACGGAGTTACGGCAGGGCGGCAACCTGGTCGAGGTCTACGTCCCACTGGTCCTGGCCTCCGGGGAGCGGCTGGCGCTGGAGGTGTACTCCACCGACGCCCGGGTGATCGCCGCCCGGACCGAACTGGTCCGTACCCTCGTGCCGTTCTCGCTCCTGGCCCTGCTGCTCCTGCTGGCGGCCCAGCTCCCGGTGTCGGTACACCTGCTGCGCCGGGTCAGCCGGGGCGACGCCGAACGCAGCCGGCTGCTGGGCAACGCGCTCACCGCGTCGGAGCGGGAACGACGCGCGATCGCCCGTGACCTCCACGACGGTGTGGTGCAGGACCTGGCCGGGGTCGGCTACGCCCTGTCGGCGGTCCGGTCCGGCCTGCCCGCCCACACCGCCGCCCCGGCCCGCGACATGCTCGACAGGGTCACCGAGGTCGTCCGGGGCGCGGTCGGCTCGCTGCGCACGATGATGGTCGACATCTACCCCCCGGACCTGACCGAGGCGGGGCTGCCGCAAGCGGTCGAACTGCTCGCCGAACGGCTGCGCCGGGAGGGCGTCACCGTCACCACGGCGGTCGACGTACGGGCCACGCTGAGCCCGGACCTCGTGGTCGCCGCCTACCGGAGCACCCGGGAGTGCGTGACGAACATCCTGAAGCACGCCGGGGCCCGGCACGCCTGGATCGATATCACCGGCGACGCGGACCACCTGCTGGTCCGGGTGGCGGACGACGGAAGGGGCCCCGGCGACGCGCTCGGCCGCAGCGGCCACCTCGGTCTGCGGATTCTCCGGGACACGGCGAACGAGCTGGGCGGCCGGATGTCGGTGGCGGAACGGGCCGGGGGCGGAACGGAAGTGCGTACGGTACTGCCGGTGCGGTCCTGACACGGAGCCCGATCGGCGTCGTCGAGACCGTTGCCACGGCTGTCGTCGGGCCCGGCCGGGGACCGACCCCCCTGTTTTGAGGGGGGTTTCGAAGGAACCGTACCCCCCAGGCAAGGCTGCCGCCGAGCGGACCGCTGCCCGAGGCTGGACGCACCCGTGCGACAGGGAAACTTGGAGTAGCCATGCCCCGGACCGTCCTGTTCTGTCTGATCCTGTTCTGCCTGACGGCCGTGTCGGCGGGGACGGCGGTCGCTCACACCGGCCTGTCGTCGAGCAGCCCACTGGCCGGGGAGGTGCTGTCGGAGCGGCCCGCCCAGGTGGCGCTGACCTTCGACGAGCCGGTGACCGGGGGCGAGGACGCGATCCGGGTGTACGACGACCGTATGCGCCGCGTCGATCTGGGCGGCCACCCCGGGGGCGAACCCAGCCGGACGGTCCGGGTGGCCCTGCCCGGCAGCCTGCGCGCGGGTACGTTCTCCGTGGCCTGGCAGGTGACATCGGCCGACGGCCATTCCCCGGACGGTACGTTCCGCTTCTCCCTCGGGAAGTCCGGACCGGTCGTGGGAGCCGTTCCGCCGCCCGACGACTCCGGCGACGGCTGGGCCACGCCTCTGCGGGCCGCCGCCCGGGGGCTGGGCTACGCCGGGCTCGCGCTGGGGCCCGGCGTACTGCTGATGGCGCTGTGGCTGTGGCCGGCCGGTCTGCGGGACGGCAGGGCCCGGGGGCTGATGTGGACCGGTCTCGCCCTGCTGGGCGCCGCCACGCTCACGGTGCTGCTGGTCAACGCCCTCGGGGCGCACGACCACCCGTCGAGCGGGCTGCCGGCGGCGCTGACCGACCGCGCCCACACGGTCCGCTTCTACGCCCTGTCGGCGCTGGGCACAGCGACCTGGCTGCTCACCGCGCGGGGCAGGGCGTCCAGGCCGCAGGCCCTCGCCACGACCGCGGTGATCGCCGTACTGCTGGCCACCTGGCCGCTGACCTCGCATGCCGTGACCGGGAGGCAGACCGCCCTCGCGGTCGCCGCGGACCTGGCCCACCTGACCGCCATGACCGTCTGGCTGGGCGGACTCGCGGTGATCGCGGTGGCCCTGTCCCGCCCGGCGACGGTCACCGAACTGGGCGCCGTACTGCCCCGCTTCTCCCGCCTCGCGTTCACCAGCGTGCTCGTGCTCGTCGTGACGGGCACCTACCAGGCATGGCGCGAGGGCCTGTCCGTGCCCGCCCTCCCGGACACCCTCTACGGCCGTCTGTTCCTCCTGAAACTGATCGGAGTGGCCGTGGTCGTCGCCGTGGCCGCGCCGGTCCGCCGACGCCTCCACCGCTTCACACCCCCCGGCAGCCCGGACGGCCTCCGTCGCGCCCTCACGGCCGAACTGCTGACCGGAGCGGTGGTCCTGGCCCTCACGGCGGTCATGGTCACCACGACCCTGCCCGGATGAACCACCGGGTGGCTCATGGCGTCGGGGCTTGACCGGCGTACGCGGCCGAGCTGCCGCGGCCCTCGCGGGCAGTGTCAAGGCCGGGCGACCTCGGCACGCTGACCCGTATCGGCACGGACATCGTGGGAGTGCGCGGGGCGGTCCGTGAGGGAGGAGACCGCGACACCGGAAGGACGCAGCCGCGACTGGTCGCCGCTTTCCGGACGGAGACGGACCGGCACGCCCGGGAACACGCGGCTGCCGCCGCCGCGACCTGGCCGACCAGCCACGTCGACCGTCCCCACCACCCGCATGGCACACCGGCGAAGCGGACCCAGGCGCCCACCCGACGCGAGCGCCGGACCCTCAACCCGCCCCGGCGCCGAAAAGACCCCACCGCACAGACACAGAGTCCCCGTCAGCGAGCTGACGGGGACTCATGAACGATCCGAGGTCGATCAGGATTGGTCAGGTTGCCGCCCTTGTCCAGCCAGGCACGGGTCGCGCCGTTCTTGGGGTCGACGATCAGGTAGTCGCCGGAGAGGCCGGCCAGGTGGATCTCGACTCTCGTCCTGCCCGCGTGTCCGTGTCCGGGGAGACGGTCGGCAGGTGGTCTCGCAGGCTGACCACCCCTGCGGAGCCGTGGAACCCGGCGCCGCAGCCGGGCCACCGGCATCCCACCTGACAAGCCGGAACAGCACACCGGATGAAGCGGCAAGCCGTCACGAAGATCGAGGCCGGTTCTTGCCGACCGGCGTGCGCCAGGTCCGGGCCAGTTCGACCCGCGACGACACGTCCACCTTTCGGAATATCTTCTTCAGATGGAAGGCCACGGTGTGGTGGGAGAGGAAGAGCTGGGCGGCGACCTGACTGTTGGTCATTCCCTGGACCACCAATTGCGCGACCGCGAACTCGGTCTCGGTCAGCAGCCCCACCTGGCCCTTGGAGCCATTGGCGCTATGGGACCAACGGGATATGTGGTGTCTGACGCCAAGGCTCCGCAGCCGGCTCTTGACCCGCGAAAGATCGCGTGAGGCGCCCGCCGCCAGGTAGATGTCACTGCTGCGCTCCAGGATCTCGATCGCCCGGTCCCGTTGGAGGCGATGGCCGGTCAGATGCGTTCCGATGTCCTCCAGGGCCGAGGCCCGAGCCCAGGGGTCGACGTGCATCTCGGCGGCCTGCCACAGGTCGTCCAGGTTGCGCTCGATCAGCCCCTTGGTGTGCAGGGCGGCAGCGGACAGTGAGCGGAACTCCGGGTTGATCACGGCGAGTTGCCGCGCCGCCAGCGCGCCCTGCCGGGCGACCGCCTTGTCTCCTGCTTTCAGGGCCAGCCGTACGAACCAGGGCGCGGCGGCCGGCTGTGAGCTGAGGACTTCCCGGCTGGTGGGCTCCAGGGAGACGAGTTGTTCGATGAAGGGCACCACCTCCTCGGCTCCGTCGTGAGCCTCGCGTACCTGGACGGACACCCACGCGCACTGCCCTGCCAGCGGGTTGGAGGACGCGATGAGGGTGTCCTCGGCGATCCGCTGCGTATACGTCAGGGCGACTCTCATATCGGCGCGGCGTAAGGCGCATCCTGCGAGGACGAGTTGGCCCAGAGTTCGCCACGGTCCGGGCCGTCCGGCACCCGCCAGCCCTTGCTCGCCCAACTGCGCCGAGGTGCCGACGTCTCCGTTCGTGAATGCGAGGAGCGACCGGGAGAGATGCAGCCTGGCGGCTGTCTCGGCCGACCCGTGAAAGGCGTCCGGGTCCTTGGGGTAGAGGAGTTCTTCCGCCCGGTCGAGTTCGCGGAGGTAAGTCAGTGCCGTGGCCAGCCACAGCCTGGAATGCGCGGAGCACACACATGACGGATGGGCGGCCGACGCCCGCACGCTTTCCTCGGCCAGCTGCCGGGCGTGCTGAAGGCGGCTGTGCAGCCAGAACGACATCGACCTGCTGATGAGCCGGCATGCGGCACATGGGGAACTGGTGGGATCGATGCCGTACTGCATGCGCAGAGGGTCAGGTGAGAAAAGCATCACTAGCACTCCTGACGTTCCAGAGTGAAACCGAAGGAATCAACGGATGGCCACGTGTCGCCGGTGCTTCCTGCGTGTGCGGGAAGGGCGCGACAGGTCGGGCGGCGGTCCGGTTGATGGGCAGCGACGTTCCGGCGAGGGCGAGGCGCCGCGCGACTGCTGCGTGCGGGGGGATAGGGGTGGGGGGAGGGGGGCGCTGATGCCTGTGGCGATCAGGAAGGCGCGAGTCAGGTGCTGCGTGTCATGCGAGGGAATGTCGAGTCTGGCGGAAGCGTGGCAGGAGATGTCCAGGCCCGGGGCGGTGGCCGGTTTTCATGGAGGCACACATCACTTCTTGTCTGTAATTGTGCGGTGTTCGTTGAAAAGTAAGCACAGCCTACTTCCCTGGCCGTAACGCGATAGAGGCAAATGCCCCTGGTTCGATCTTTTCTGGCGGACTGTCGGGTACGTTGACAAGCTGTTTTCGGCCATCCGGTCCTGGCGGTCCATGCCGGGCGGGTCGCTCGGCCATGCCTGGTCGAGGAATTGGTCGCGTGCGTGGCCGGAATGCGTATGCGGCGGCAGCTCGGTGCGAAACAGCCCGGAAGTCCCGGGGGCGGTGATTTGTGCTCGGCGAAATGAGCTGATCGCCTTCGTACGTGCCGCTGCGGATGGTTTGCCCGGTGTCCTGCCGGCCTCATTGTGGGAGGCGTTGATTCCGCTTGCCGGATATCGTCGAAATCCCCGCCTTCGCCCCACTGTTGGGCCAAGTCGACCTGTGTGGCGGCGTTGTCGCGTGCGACGCGTACCCGGCGCGCCACGCCGAGTGGGCGGGACCGGCATCGCCTCCGGCGGCCGATGGTCAGGGTCCATGCCCTCGGTACGTGACCGGCATGCTCGGAATCGCAGTCCGAGCAGCATCCCCCCTGCCCGAGAGACTACTCACTTAGGGGTGATCTCCGGTGGCCGAGCCGCACTAGAGTCTGAGAAGTCACCACTCCGACCTGCGGCGGTCGGATAATGCGTACGGAACACCGTCGAGGTCGTGCACATGGAGATTTCTCGCCTACCCCCCAGGACGAATGAGAAAGGTGAGAGGCAATATGCCCTTCAATGAATGTTGATTCTGTGGCATGGCCGCTCGATGGCGTCTGGTCATGTGCGTATAGAAGCGCGTAACGGTGTACACGTAATGGCGTTCCGTCGCAGATCTTGACCTGTGGAAAGATTGTTCCGACAGGTTTCTTCGTGCCCTCGGTGCTGCTTTCTGTCGCCCGGTCGGCGTTTTCCCATTCCTCTGTCAAGTGATGATTCGCCGCTGCGCCGATGGGTCGGCCACGAGCCCTGGTTCGTCATGCCGATGGTTCGGGTGAATCACATTCCGGTGAACCGTGGGGTGTGTGTTTTATGGGTAGGTCCCAGACCAGTGGGTTCGAAGCGGCGGGCGACGAGCCGATAGCCGTGATCGGCCTGTCCTGCCGCCTTCCGAAGGCTTCGAGCCCACAGGAGCTCTGGCGACTGCTCAGCGGCGGCGAATCCGCTGTCACCCGGGTACCGGCGGACCGATGGACCCCGCCGTCCACGGAACCGGAAGCAGCCGACGGCAAAGCCGAAGAAGGGGCCCCCCGGGGCGGATTCCTCGACCGGGTCGACACCTTCGACGCGGGCTTCTTCGGCATCTCGCCCAGGGAAGCCGTGGCCATGGACCCGCAGCAGCGGCTGGTTCTCGAGCTGAGCTGGGAGGCGCTGGAGGAGGCGGGGCTCGTACCCGGGACCCTGCGCGGCAGTGAACTCGGCGTCTTCGTCGGAGCGGCCCGTGACGACTACGCGACCCTTTACCGGCGGGGGGAAGGGCGGACCGTCGACCACCACGCGATGACCGGACTGCACCGAGGTCTGATCGCCAACCGGGTCTCGTACGCCCTGGGTGTCCACGGCCCCAGCATGGTCGTGGACACCGGGCAGTCGTCGTCGCTGGTCGCCGTGCACCTCGCCTGCGAGAGCCTGCGCCGCGGCGAGTCGGACATCGCCCTCGCCGGTGGCGTCAACCTCAACATCGCGCGGGAGAGCGCGCGGGAGGCTGCTGCCTTCGGCGGCCTCTCCCCGGACGGAGAGTGCTTCACTTTCGATGCTCGGGCCAACGGCTTCGTCCGGGGGGAGGGCGGCGGCCTGGTCGTCCTCAAGCCGCTGCGCGGGGCGCTGGCCGACGGCGACTTCGTCCACGGGGTGATTCGCGGCAGCGCGATCAACAACGACGGACTGTCGGACACCCTCACCACGCCCAGCAGGCAGGCCCAGGAGGCGCTGTTGGCCCGTGCCTACCGGCGCGCGGGCGTCACCCCCACCGATGTCGGATACGTCGAACTGCATGGCACCGGCACCAAGGTGGGCGACCCGATCGAGGCAGCCGCGCTCGGCGCGGTACTCGGTGCCGGGCGGGACACCCCGCTGCCGGTGGGGTCGATCAAGACCAACATCGGCCACCTGGAGGGCGCCGCCGGAATCGCCGGTCTGATCAAGGCATTGCTTCAGCTGCGGCTTCGCCGACTGGTCCCGAGCCTCAATTTCGCCACCCCCAACCCTGACATTCCGTTGGACGAACTCAACCTGCGGGTGCAGCGGGAATCCGAGCCGTGGGCGGTCTCCTCCGGTCCGCTCGTGGCCGGCGTCTCGTCGTTCGGAATGGGCGGCACCAACTGCCACGTCGTGCTGTCGGCGTCCCCGGTCCCGGAGGACGACGAGCCGTCCCTGTCCGGGCCGACCGGTATCGCCGCCGGTCCGGCGGTGGTGCCGTGGGTGGTGTCGGCGTGTTCGGTCGAGGCGCTGCGGGCTCAGGCGGGGCGGTTGGCGGAGTGGGCTGTTTCGCCGGCCGGGGAGG